>NZ_CVIW01000005.1:0-93193 GCF_001499715.1 Stenotrophomonas thermophila
GGGTTTACGGCGTCCCCCGCAACCGGACCCATCCCGCCAACCCACGGAATGCCCGCTGTTGCTGTTGCTTCGGCTATTGCGGTTGCCGTTGCCGTTGCCTCTGCGGGTGCCGGGCGGCAGCCCGGCCCAAGCCCCCCACCCACGCAGGTAGAATGCGCACATGGCTCTCTCCCTGCTCAAGTCCCTCAAGCCGGTCGCCGGCCGCGCCCTGCAGATCGCCCTGAACCGCGCGCTGGCGCTGGATCCGGATACCCGCCATGCGCTGACCAGCCTGGATGGCCGGCATATCGACCTGACCCTGGAAGCGCCGTCGCTGGCCATGCGCATCAGCGTCGACGGCGACCAGCTGCGGGTCGGTCCGGTGGACGCGCAGGAAGCCGACCTGGCCGTGCGCAGCAGCCTGGCCGGCGTGCTGGCGCAGCTGCCGCTGCTGGCCAACGCGCGGCGCGGTGACAGCAACGGCAAGGGTCGCGTGCGCGTGGCCGGCGATGCCGAACTGGCGCGACGCCTGCAGCAGCTGGCCAAGGGCTTCGACCCGGACTGGCAGCAGCCCTTCGTCAGCGTATTCGGCGAGGTACTGGGCGTGCAGGTTGCCAACACCCTGCGCAACGGCCTGCAGCACGCGCGCCAGGGCGCGATCGATCTGGCCCACAGCGCCGCCGAGTTCATCACCGAGGAATCGCGCGATGTGGTGCCGCGTGCCGAGCTGGACGCCTTCCACGATGACGTGGACGTGCTGCGCGATGACGTCGAGCGTCTGGGTGCACGCGTGCAGCGCCTGCGGGGTGCCGCATGAAGGCCGTGCTGCGGGCCAGCCGCATCGGCCGGGTGATCCTGCGTTACCGCCTCGACGACCTGCTGCAGGGCACACCGGCCGAGCGCTGGTTGCGCCTGGCCAAGCCGTTCGTGCCGCGGGCCTCGGCCGACATCGCCGCACAGTCGCGCGGTGCACGCCTGCGCCTGGCGCTGCAGGACCTCGGCCCGATCTTCGTCAAGTTCGGCCAGATCCTGTCCACCCGCCGCGACCTGGTGCCACCGGACGTGGCCAATGAACTGACCCTGCTGCAGGACCGGGTCAAGCCGTTCGATGGCGAGACCGCGCGCCGCATCGTCGAGGACGCGCTCGGCCTGCCGGTCAGTGCGGCCTTCGCCAGCTTCGACACCGAACCGCTGGCCTCGGCCTCGATCGCGCAGGTGCACGCGGCGACGCTGGCCGATGGCCGCCAGGTGGTGGTCAAGGTACTTCGCCCGGGCATCGAGAAGCAGATCGACGCCGACATCGCACTGCTCAATTCGCTGGCCGCGCTGGTCGAGCGCACCCACCCGCGCGCCGACAAAATCCGGCCGCGCGAAGTGGTGGCCGAGGTCGAGAACACCCTGGCCGCAGAGCTGGACCTGCAGCGCGAAGGCGCCAATGCCAGCGTGCTGCGCCGCTTCTGGGAAAACAGCGACGACCTGTACGTGCCGGAAGTGATCTGGAGCCATACCGCCGAGCGCGCACTGACCCTGGAGCGCGTGTGGGGCATTCCGTCCGACGACATCGCCGCGCTGGACAAGGCCGGCATCGACCGCAAGGCGCTGGCCGCCAAGGGCGTGCGGGTGTTCTACACCCAGGTGTTCCGCGACAACTTCTTCCATGCCGATGCGCATGCCGGCAACATCTGGGTCGACACCGATCCGGCGCGTCGCGCCAACCCGCGCTTCATCGCGCTGGACTTCGGCATCATGGGCCAGCTCTCGCAGGAAGATCAGTACTACCTGGCCGAGAACTTCATGGCCATCTTCAACCGTGACTACCGCCGCATTGCCGAACTGCACGTGCAGGCGCGCTGGATGCCGGACCACGTACGCATCGACGATCTGGAAGCGGCGGTGAGATCGGTCTGCGAACCTTACTTCACCCGGCCGCTGTCGCAGATCTCGCTGGCCGAAGTGCTGATGAAGCTGTTCCGCGTGGCGCAGCGTTACCAGCTGACCCTGCAGCCCCAGCTGATCCTGCTGCAGAAGACCCTGCTGAACATCGAAGGCGTCGGCCGCCAGCTGGACCCGCAGATCGACATCTGGGCGGTGGCCAAGCCGGTGCTGGCGAAGATCCTGCGCGAGCGCTACAGCCCGCGCCGGGTGGTACGCGAGATCGGCAAGCGCCTGCCGGAAATCATGACCCATGCCCCGGACATGCCACGTCTGGTACACGCCTGGCTGACCCAGCAGGTGGAAGGCCGCCATGAACTGTCGATGCGCTCGCGCGACCTGGCCGCTCTGGACGCCAGCGTGCAGCGCCTGCAGAAGCGCGCGGTGGGGGCGATCACTGGCGTGGGCCTGCTGGCCATTGCCGCGCTCATGTACGTGCTGCAGCCGCCGGGCTGGTACTGGGGCGACCTGCCAATGTGGAGCTGGTTGTCCGGTGCGCTGGGCGCAGTGGCGCTGGCGCGCGCGTGGTGGAAGTAGGTCCCATGCTGCAAGCGCTCAAGGACGAACTGGCACGCTTCGGCGCCGACAACGACGCCCGCGAGAGCGCGCGTGGCCGCCGCATGCTCAACATCACGCCGGACACGGGTGAATTCCTGTCCGTGCTGGTCCGCTTCGGCGCCGCGCGCAGGGTGCTGGAGATCGGCACCTCCAACGGCTATTCGACGCTGTGGCTGGCCGAGGCTGCCGCCGCCATCGACGGCCACGTGATCACGCTGGAATACGCACAGGACAAGGCGGCGATGGCGCGTGACACCTTCGCGCGCAGTGGCCTGGCCGATCGCATCACGCTGGTTCACGACGATGCAGGGCCGTGGCTGGCACAGGCCGTCGATGCCAGCATTGACCTGCTGTTCCTCGATTCGGACCGCGGGCAGTACGCCGGCTGGTGGCCGCAGCTGCGCCGCGTGCTGCGGCCGGGGGGCCTGCTGGTGGTGGACAACGCCACCTCGCATGCGCAGGAAATGGAACCGCTGCGCGTGCTGCTGGACGCTGATCCGGACTTCAGCGTCAGCCTGGTGCCGGTTGGCAACGGCGAGCTGCTGGCCGTACGCAGCGCCTGACTGCAGCGTTGCCCGCGCCTGATCCGGCAGGGCCGGCCGCGCCTGATCTGGTAGTGCCGGCCGCTGGCCGGCAACCCCAGCAGCCAGACGACCCTGAGGCAGCCGGCCAGCGGCCGGCTCTACCCCATTCAGTGCCCAGCCCCGATAATCCCGCGGTGAGCACCGAACCCGATACCCTCGCCGCGGTCGAGACCGACACCGCGCCCCTGCAGTTGCTGCACCTGGATGAGCGCCTGGCCGTGGTCAACAAGCCTGCCGGGCTGATGGTCCACGACAGCAAGCTGGCCCGTGGCGAAGACGACTTCCTGGCCGACCGCCTGCGCGAGCAGCTGGGGCGGCCGATCTTCCTCGTGCACCGCCTGGACCGGGCCACCAGTGGCTGCCTGCTGCTGGCCTTCGACCGCGAGACCGCCAGCGCGCTGGGCAAGGCGTTGATGGGCGGCGAAGTGTTGAAGGACTACCTGACGGTCTGCCGGGGATGGCCGGCGGAACTGTCCTGGCGGGTGGACCATGATCTGGATGGCGGCCCGGGCAAGCCGGTGAAGAAGCCGGCGATCACCGACTTCCAGCGCCTGGCGACGGGCGAGCTGTCGGTGCCGGTCGGTGAGTTCACCCGTTCGCGTTATGCACTGCTGCGCTGCCAGCCACAGACGGGGCGCTTCCGGCAGATCCGCCGGCACCTCAAGCACCTCTCGCACCACATGATTGGCGACACCAGCCATGGCGATGGCCGCCACAACCGCATCTTCCGCATGCAGGGCGTGCACCGCATGCTGCTGCACGCCGAGCGCCTGCGCTTCCCGCATCCGGAGGGCGGCGACGTGGATGTCAGGGCACCGCTGGACGGCGGGTTCCAGAAGGCGCTGGACCTGTTTGGCTGGCAGGTGGACCTATAGACGGTAGTGCCGGCCGCTGGCCGGCCCCTGCCTGATCCCAACCGTACGAGGTTGCCGGCCAGCGGCCGGCACTACCTCACTTTTTTTCCGGCTCGTTGACGATCGCCTCCAGATCCTTCTGCAGATCCGCGAACAGCGGCTGCATGCGCGCCTGGATGGCCACCATCACGTTCTGCATCAGCGCCGGGGTCTTGTCCAGCAGGCTCTGGCCGGCCGAACTCTCGTAGAACTCGGCCATCGCCAGCACGTCTTCCTTGCTGAACGTCTTCTTGTACAGGTCCACGTACATCGGCCGCAGCTGCTGCCACGACAGGGCCTGGCGCAGCGTCTGGCTGGTGCGTGCCTGGATCCGCTTCAGCTGTTCCTGCTGCTGGGCATTGAGCTGGCGCTGTGCGGCCACCTGCTGGAACTGCTGCTGCTGCATCGCCTCGATCTGCGGCAGCATGGTGTCGATCATGCTCTGCGCACGCGAGGCCGACAGCAGGCGGTTGATGTCGCCGTCTGTCGGTGGCGCGGCCAGGGCCGGAACGCTGGCCACGGCCAGCGCCAGCAGCAGGGCGGCGCGGCGCAGCAGGGACGGCAGGGCGGGTGTGGTGCGGGTCATGCGGGCTTCCTGCGGTACATGGGACGGCCAGCATACCCGCAGCCAAGGCGAAGGCGGCGTGTTCGGTACCTGATCGGCGGCATACGGCGCGCGATGCCGCACTCCGGCACGTGGCTGCCGCTACAATGCGCGGATGGGCAGTGGACCGGTCACCATCAGCGCGCAGCTTGAAATCCCCGACGGCGAGATCGTCGAGCGGTTCGTGCGTGCCAGCGGTGCCGGTGGCCAGAACGTCAACAAGGTCTCCACCGCGGTGGAACTACGTTTCGACGTGGCCAACTCGCCTTCGTTGCCCGAACCGTTGCGCGCACGCCTGCTGGCGCGGCGTGACCGGCGCATGACCGGCGAAGGCGTGCTGGTCATCGATGCGCAACGTTTCCGGACCCAGGATCGCAATCGCGAGGATGCGCGCGAGCGGCTGGCGGCCTTCATCCAGGCCGGGCTGAGCGTGCCCAAGCCGCGCAAGGCCACCAAGCCGACCCTCGGGTCGAAACTGCGTCGTCTGGACGCCAAACGCGGGCGCGCGCAGATCAAGCGCGGTCGCTCATCACGTGACTGGGAGTGATTGCTTGAACAACCCGACTTCGTTGCTGCCGGCCGTGCCGCCGCAGATGCCGCAGGTCAAACCCAACGCCTTCCTGCGCTGGCTGGCGCGCTGCACCCTGCGCATGGGCGGCTGGAAGGTGACCGGCACCCTGCCTGACATCCCCAGGCTGGTCTTCATCATCGCCCCGCATTCGTCCAACTGGGATGGGCTGTGGGGCATGGCGGCCAAGATCGCGCTGGGCATGAAGGTGAAGGTACTGGGCAAGGCGTCGCTGTTCTGGTGGCCGCTGGGCCCGCTGCTGCACAGGCTGGGCGTGATCCCGCTCGATCGCAGCTCGCCGCAGGGCACCGTCGGACAGGCCGTGGACCTGCTGCGCAACAACGAGAAGATGTGGTTCGCCATCACCCCCGAGGGCACCCGCAAGGCGGTGAAGGACTGGAAGGCCGGTTTCCTGAAGATCGCCCGGATGGCTGACGTGCCGATCCTTGCCGCGTACTTCCACTACCCGGAAAAGACCATCGGTATCGGCCCGCTGTTCACGCCCAGTGGTGATGACGCTGCCGACATGGCCGCGATCCGCGAGTTCTACCGGCCCTGGATCGGCAAGACCCGCGGTACGGTCTGAGCCTGCCGCAGGCCGCTGCATAGACGCCACGTCCGGCACATGCCGGGCGAGCGCGACAGGAGTAGGGTGGAGGGCTGGTATCCCGTACCGTCTGCCCAAGGAGTGTTTTACATGTCGCGTACCGTAGTCCTGGCCGCCGCCATCAGCCTGGCGTTGGCGGCCTGTTCCGGGAAGGAGTCCACCCCCGTGTCCGATGCCCAGAAGACCCCGGCCCAGCAGCCGGCCGAAGCCTCCACCAACCCTCTGCTGAGTGCGAGCACGCTGCCGTTCCAGGCCCCGCCGTTCGACAAGATCAAGGACAGCGACTACCTGCCGGCGTTCGAAGAGGGCATGCGCCAGCACCTGGCCGACGTGCGCAAGATCGCCGACAGCAGCGAGCCGGCCACCTTCGACAACACCATCGTGGCGATGGAGCGCAGCGGCGAGACGCTGAACCGCGTCTCGCGCATCTTCTTCGGCCTGGTCCAGGCCGATACCAACGATGCACGACAGAAGATCCAGGAAGAAGTGGCGCCAAAGCTGGCTGCGCACCAGGACGAGATCAATCTCGATCCGAAGCTGTTCGCGCGCGTGAAGTCGATCTATGACCAGCGCGACACGCTGGAACTGGATCCGGTGCAGAAGCGCCTGGTCGAGCACTACTACGACGGCCTGGTGCGCGCCGGTGCGCAGCTGTCCGACGCTGACAAGGCGACCCTGCGCAAGCTCAACGTGGAAGAGACCACCCTCTCCACCCAGTTCCACACCCGCCTGGTGGCCGCCACCGCCGCTGCGGCCGTCGTCGTCGACGACAAGGCCAAGCTGGCCGGCCTGGACGAGGATGCGATCAACAACGCCGCGGCCGCCGCCAAGGAACGCAAGCTGGACGGCAAGTTCCTGCTGCCGCTGCAGAACACCACCCAGCAGCCGGTGCTCGGCTCGCTGAGCGATCGCGACCAGCGCGCCGCCGTGCTGAAGGCCTCGGAGACCCGCGCCGAGCGCGGTGATGCCAACGACACCCGGCAGACCGTGCAGCGCCTGGCCCAGCTGCGTGCGCAGAAGGCCAAGCTGCTCGGCTTCGAGACCTTCGCCGACTACCAGCTGGGCGACCAGATGGCCAAGACCCCGGCTGCGGCACTCAAGCTGCTGACCGACACCGTGCCGGCCGCCACCGCCAAGGCGCGCGCCGAGGCCGGTGAGATCCAGAAGGTGATCGACGCGCAGAAGGGTGGTTTCCAGGTCGCCGCTTCGGACTGGGACTTCTACGCCGAGCAGGTGCGCAAGGCCAAGTACGATCTGGACGAATCGCAGATCAAGCCGTACTTCGAACTGGACAATGTGCTGCAGAACGGCGTCTTCTACGCCGCCACCCAGCTGTACGGCATCACCTTCAAGCCGCGCACCGACATTCCGACCTACAACCCGGACATGAAGGTGTACGAAGTGTTCGACAAGGACGGCACCTCGCTGGCGCTGTTCTACACTGACTACTTCAAGCGTGACAGCAAGTCCGGCGGCGCCTGGATGGACGTGTTCGTCGAACAGGACGGCCTGACCGGTGCCAAGCCGGTGGTCTACAACGTCTGCAACTTCACCAAGCCGGCCGCAGGCCAGCCTGCGCTGATCAGCTTCGACGACGTCACCACCATGTTCCATGAGTTCGGCCATGCGCTGCACGGCATGTTCTCGAACGTGAAGTACCCGTCGATCGCCGGCACCGCCACCTCGCGTGATTTCGTCGAGTTCCCGTCGCAGTTCAACGAGCACTGGGCGCTGGATCCGAAGGTGTTCGCCAACTACGCCAAGCACTACAAGACCGGCGAGGCGATGCCGCAGGAACTGGTCGACAAGATCCTCAAGGCGCGCAGCTTCAACCAGGGCTACGCGACCACCGAGTACCTGTCGGCCGCACTGCTGGACCTGGCCTGGCACACGCAGAAGGCCGACGCGCCGCTGCAGGATGTCGGCGCCTTTGAAGCCAGCGCGCTGAAGAAGTTCAAGGTCGACCTGCCGCAGGTGCCGCCGCGCTACCGCACCACCTACTTCGACCACATCTGGGGTGGCGGTTACTCGGCCGGCTACTACGCCTACTTCTGGGCCGAAGTGCTCGACCATGACGCCTACCAGTGGTTCACCGAGCACGGTGGGCTGACGGCGGCCAACGGCCAGGAGTTCCGCGACAAGATCCTCTCGCGCGGCAACAGCGTGGAGCTGTCGACCCTGTACCGCGATTTCCGCGGCAAGGACCCGTCGGTGGAACCTTTGCTGAAGTTCCGCGGGCTGAAATAGGAAAGCGAAAACGGCGGGGGCACCCCCGCCGTTTTTCTTTGTGTAGAGCCGAGCCCATGCTCGGCTGGCTTTTTCTGGAGACGCAGCCGAGCATGGGCTCGGCTCTACACAAGCGGATCACGTCCCCACGTGCACCCGGTTGGCCTGCTCGGCCAACCCGAGGTGATCGAGCGCGATATCCAACGCCAGCACATAGCTCTGCGCGCCATAGCCGGCGGCGATGCCCAAGCGCTGGCCGACACCGGCCGGCAGGCAGGGCTCGGCCACCGCGCCGTCGTCGTGGACCTCCACGTAGGCATTGTGCAGGTAGGGCAGCAGGCGCTGAAGACGCAGGCTGTTGGCACACGCGCCCGGGTCGAGCAGGGTCACCTCGCCGCGGCTGTGGTCGGCCACGCGCAGGGCGTCCAGCAGTTCCTGTTCCGAACCACAGGCGCGGATCGCCACGCTGGTGCCGGCGTCGATCGCGCGATGCACCAGCGACTTCAGGACCGGTGCCGGCAGCGGCATCGCGGTGCGGATCAGGGCGCCGGCCGCTTCCGGGCCACGGATGATGAAGATCGACATGGCTCAGCCCTCCTGTGCCAGGCGACGGCCGACAATGGCCAGCGACAATGGGTAGCCGGCCTGCTGGCTGCGCTGGTCGACCACCACGGCGGCGGGACCGTGCTGCAGGCGCAGGCGCGCATCCAGCCCTGGCTCGCTGGGGGCCTGCAGTTCGATGTACTGCGCCGGCAGCCGTTCCAGCGCCGCCTGCAGCGCGCCACCTTCGGCCTGCCATTGCGCCTCGTCAGCGGTACCGACATCCAGCAGTACCCAGTCGGCCGAGCGCGCCTGCGGCTGGCACAGGCACTGGCGTACCTCGGACAGGCTGGCGCAGTCGCTGCACAGCACGCGATGGCCGGCCAGCTGCGCCGGCAGTTGGGGACGCGGTGCCGACGAAGAGGCGTGGCGGATCACCAGGAGGGTCATACAACACCTTGCGGAATGCGCCCTGTGGCGCGGTGGGCACACGATGCGCGTGGTGCCCGTAAAGGTGCGATGCCCGTGGCCGGTTCCGCGCGTAAAACCTGCGTAACCCTTCCTGTAGAGCCGAGCCTACGCTCGGCTGGCGTGCACCGACGCTCGAAGAGCAGCCGAGCGCGGGCTCGGCTCTACAACAAGCCGGCGCGGGAACCTCTCCCGCCCGAGTGTGGTCTGATGCAGCGACCACCCACCCGGAGCCTGTCATGGATGCTGTTGCCCGTCCTCCCCTTCCCGAACGCGCGCTGCTCTGGCTGAAGAAGGAAGCATTGCCGCTGCTGGTGATGCTCGGCCTGCTCGCCGCCGCCCGCGATACCCTGGCCAACCACTACGTGGTGCCCAGTGGCTCGATGCAGCCAACCCTGCAGCCCGGCGACCGGGTAGTGGTGGACATGCGTGCCTATGGCCTGCGCCTGCCGTTCACCGGCAGGGAACTGATGTCCACCGGCGTTCCGCAGCGTGGTGAAGTGGCGGTGTTCGATTCACCGGCCGACGGCACCCGGCTGATCAAGCGCGTGGCGGCGGTGGCCGGTGACCATGTGCAGATGCGCGAGGGCCATCTGAGCATCAACGGCCAGCCGCTGCAGATTGCCGACCTGCAGGACGTGGAAGCCTTCGGCGAGCGCCGTGCCCGTCTCGACCTGGACATGGGCGGTGGCCCGGACATTGACGATCTGGTGGTGCCGGCCGGCAAGCTGCTGGTGCTGGGAGACCACCGTGGCGACAGCTTCGACGGCCGCTTCTTCGGTTTCGTCGATGCGGACAAGGTCTACGGCCGGGCGGTGGCGGTGTATTACCGCCGGGGCGACGGTTTCGAGTGGCAGCGCCTGTAAGCTGAATTGATACTTTCTATATATCAATCCTGATCTATCAGGTTATGGATCGACTGGATCGACGGGCCTAGTCTGAGGCCCGTTCCCTCCCACGCCCGGCCGTCCCCACCGGCCCTTCGATTCCATGACTGGCGAAACTGCGGCGGCCGTTGAAGACCGTCCCTCCACTCTCGATACCGGCACCGACACCCGCATCCAGCAGGGCACCCCGGCCTTCCGCCGCACCGCGTTGGCACTGTTCCTGGCCGGCTTCTCCACCTTCGGCCTGCTGTATACCGTGCAGCCGCTGCTGCCCGAGTTCAGCCGCCACTTCGGCGTGTCGGCCGCAGGCAGCGCGATGTCGTTGTCGCTGACCACCGGCACGCTGGCGGTGGCGATGCTGTTGGCCGGCCTGCTGTCCGATGCGGTCGGCCGTCGCCCGTTGATGATCGTTGCGCTGTTGGCGTCGGCCATGCTGTCGCTGAGCACGGCGCTGGTGGACGACTGGACCACGCTGCTGGTGCTGCGCACCCTGCTTGGCCTGGCGCTGAGCGGCGTGCCGGCAGTGGCGATGACCTACCTGGTCGAGGAAATGGACAGCCGCGCGCTAGGCCTGGCGATGGGCCTGTACATCGGCGGCAACGCCATCGGTGGCATGAGCGGGCGCCTGCTGGCCGGCATCATCGCCGATCACTGGGGCTGGCGCTGGGGCATCGGCGTGGTCTCGATCATCGCCGTGGCCAGCACCGTGCTGCTGTGGCTGCAGCTGCCGCCGTCGCGCCATTTCCATCCCCGCCGCGATGGCCTGCGCCAGTTGCCGTCGCGCTGGCGCCTGCTGTTCGCCGACCCGGGCCTGCCGTGGCTGTTCGCCACCTCGTTCGTGCTGATGGGCGTGTTCGTCACCCTCTACAACTACCTGGGCTACCACCTGCTGGCGCCGCCGTACCACCTCAGCCAGACCGTGGTCGGGCTGATCTTCAGCGTGTACCTGGTGGGCACCTTCAGTTCGGCGTGGATGGGCCAGCAGGCCACGCGGTACGGGCGCGGCCGCATCCTGTCGATCTCGTTCGCGCTGATCGGCGCCGGCATCGCGCTGCTGGCGATGCCGTGGCTGAGCACGATGGCGCTGGGTATCGCACTGGTGACCTTCGGCTTCTTCGGTGGTCATTCCGTGGCCAGCAGCTGGGTTGGAAGCCGCGCCGGTGCGATGCGTGCGGAAGCCTCGGCGCTGTACCTGTTCGCCTACTACCTGGGCTCCAGCGTGCTGGGCGGGGTCGGCGGCCTGGCCTACGCGGCCTGGGACTGGTGGGGCGTGTGCGCGTTCGCCGCGGTGCTGACCCTGATCGGTGGTGGCATCGTCTGGGCGCTGCAGCAGCGCGCGCCGCAGCCGGTGACAGCGTGAACCAACGTGTACGGTAGTGCCGGCCGCTGGCCGGCATGCCGGCCCATGTGGGGTTGCCGGCCAGCGGCCGGCACTACCCGGGTGGGTTGCACTTCACCCACCGGCGAACGCCCCGCGCAGCAGCCCGGCGAAGTTTCGGATCAGCGGCGTCACCCGCTCGCGATGCCACGCCAGCTGCACTTCCGAATGCGCGCCAGCATCGGCCAACGCCACGAAGCGCGATCCTTCCACCCGGATGTGATCGCACGACGACGGCAGGATCGCCGCACCCAGGCCCGCAGCGGCCAGGCTGATCAACGTCGATGCTTCACCAGCTTCCTGCACGATGCGCGGCGTGAAGCCCGCCGCCGCACACAACGCGATCATGTGGTCGTGGATGCCCGCGCCCGCGCTGCGCCGGAATGCCACGAACGGCTCCTGCGCGAAGTCGCGCAACGACAAGGTGCCCTGCTTCGACAGCCTGCGCAGGGCAGGGTGGCCGGCATGCACGATCAGCGCCAGCGGATCGACGAACAGGCTGTGTGCCACCAGTTCCGGCGGCAACGCACGCTTGCGGATGATGCCCACGTCCAGTGAACCGTCGAGCAGCGCATCAATCTGCTGCAGCGTGTTCATCTCGCTCAGCTGCAGCCGCACCTGCGGATACTGCTGGCGGTAATGCAGGATCGAACGCGGGATCTGTGGCGACAGCGGCGTGGCCCGGGTCAGGCCGATATGCAGTTCACCCTGCTCGCCGCGCTGCGCACGCTGCACCTCGTCCACCGCGGTTTCCACCTGCTGCACGATTGCGCGCGCGCGTTCCTGCAGCAGCTCCCCAGCAGTCGTCAGCTGCACGCGGCGATGGCTTCGCACGAACAGGCGCGCGCCGATCAGTTCCTCCAGCTGCCGGATCTGCTGGCTGAGCGGCGGCTGCGACATGCCCAGGCGCTCGGCCGCCTGGCCGAAGTGCAGCGTATCGGCAACAGCGAGGAAGTAGCGCAGGTGGCGCAGTTCGATGGACATGGGGCCAGTTTATTCATCGTCAGCCGGAAATGAATCAGAGATGGGATCCGATCCCGTGCCGACCAACGGTCGGCACCCACCAACAGCAGCTGGCACCAACAGCAGCGACCAAGCCCCCATGGACGGGTTTACGGCGTCCCCCGCAACCGGACTCACCCCGCCATCCCACGGATAGCCGGCTTTTGTTGTTGCTTCGGCTTCGGCGGGTGCAGGGCGCAGCCCTGCCGAACACCCCTCACCGCTCCGAATGCCCGCTCTGGTCGTAATCGCGCGGACTGAACAACTCCGGCTGGATCAGCTCGATGAACGCCCGCGCCTGCGCCGACAGTGCCTTGCCGCGGCGCACGATCACCCCGTAACTGCGCTCGGGGAACCAGCGCTTCATCGACCGCGCCGCCAGCCGCTCGCGGTCGGCTTCGTGCAGGCACAGCGCCGGCACGATGGAAATGCCCATGCCCATCGCCACGTACTGCTTGATCACTTCCCATCCACCCACTTCCAGCGCCACGGTGTAGGCAATGCGGTGGCGCTGGAATACCTGGTCGACCAGGCGGTAGGTGATCTGCCGCTTCGGCGGCAGTACCAGCGGATAGCGCGCGATGTCGGCCAGCTCCAGCTCGCCGCCGCTGGCCAGCGGATGGTCGTGCGGCGCGATCAGCACCTGTTCGAAGCGGTAGGCCGGGGCGTAGGTCAGGTCGGCCGGTACATCGGTCATCGAACCGATGGCCAGGTCGGCGGCATCCTCGCGCAGCAGGTCGGTGCCGTCGGCGCTGATCGCGTTGTGCAGGGTCAGGCGCACATCCGGATGGTGCAGGCGGAAGCGTTCGACGATCTTCGGCAGCAGGTACAGGATGGTCGAGCTGTTGGCGGCGATGTTCAGCTCGCCCGCGTCCAGGCCGCGTACCTTGTCGCGGAAGCGCGCCTCCAGCCCGTCCAGGCTCTCCACCAGCGGCTGCGCCATCTCGTACAGCAGTTGGCCCTCGCGGCTGGGCACCAGGCGCCGCCCGCTGCGTTCGAACAATGGCACCCCCAGCTCCCGTTCCAGGGCCTGCAACTGCAGGCTGATCGCCGGCTGGCTGACGAAAAGTGCCTCAGCCGCCCGTGAGACCGAACCCAGGCGCACCGTCTGGCAGAACGCACGCAACGGCTTCAGCCGGTCGGATTTGTAGGAAAAACGCGGACTTGGCGGGGTGCGTGTGCTCATCGTGTCACGAGTATTAGCACAACTTATGTAGAACATTGCAAAAACTGTTTTGCCAAATACTCGGGCCCGGCGGCACCGTGGAGCCGTTCCCCCACCGCTGGAGTTGCCCCATGTCCGCCGTCGCTTCCGCTGTTCCCACCCCCGCCGCGAAGGCTACCCCCGGCATCGCCCTGGCGACCCGCGTGGCCGGCCAGGACACCCTGCTGCCGGCGCCGCTGCTGGCCCTGCTGGTGTCGCTGCACCGTGCGGTGGAACCGGGCCGGCAGGCGAGGCTGCAGGCCCGCCGTGAACGCCAGGCATTCTTCGACCAGGGCGGCCTGCCGGACTTCCGCGAGGACACCGCCGCCATCCGCAGCGGCGACTGGCGCGTGGCCCCGCTGCCGGCCGCGTTGCAGGACCGCCGCGTCGAGATCACCGGCCCGACCGACCCGAAGATGGTCATCAACGCGCTGAACTCCGGCGCCAAGGTGTTCATGGCCGACTTCGAGGATTCGACCTCGCCGACCTGGCGCAACCTGCTGGCCGGACAGCAGTCGCTGGCGGCGGCGGTGCGCGGCGATCTGGAATACACCGCCCCCAATGGCAAGCACTACACGCTGCGCCCGTACGACGAGCAGGCGGTGCTGATCGTGCGCCCGCGTGGCTGGCACCTGGATGAAAAGCACGTGCGCATCGACGGCCAGTTCCTTGCCGGTGGCCTGTTCGACGCAGCGGTGTTCGCCTTCCACAACGCCCGCACCCTGCAGGCGAAGGATCGTGGCCCGTACTTTTACCTGCCCAAGCTGCAGAGCATGGAAGAGGCGGCGCTGTGGGAGACCGCGCTCTCGCATATCGAGGGCATGCTCGGCCTGCCGCACGGCCAGATCAAGGTGACCGTGCTGATCGAAACGCTGCCGGCGGTGTTCGAGATGGACGAGATCCTGCACGCGCTGCGTGACCGCATCGTCGGCCTGAACTGCGGGCGCTGGGACTACATCTTCTCGTACCTGAAGACCTTCCGCCGCCACGCCGACCGCGTGCTGCCCGAGCGTGGTCAGGTGACCATGACCCAGCCGTTCCTGAAGGCGTATTCGGAACTGCTGATCCAGACCTGCCACCGCCGCGGGGCGCATGCGATGGGTGGCATGGCCGCGCAGATTCCGATCAACAACGATGCCGCCGCCAACGAACAGGCGATGGCCCGGGTGCGCGCCGACAAGCTGCGCGAAGTCACCGCCGGCCATGACGGCACCTGGGTTGCGCACCCGGCGCTGATTCCGGTGGCGATGGCGATCTTCGACGAACACATGCCCGGTGCGAACCAGCACAGCGTGCTGCGCCAGGATGTGCGCGTCGGCCGCGACGAACTGATCGCACGGCCGCCGGGCACCGTCACCCGCGCCGGCTTCGAGGGCAACGTGGAAGTCTGCGTGCGCTATCTGGCGGCGTGGCTGGATGGCAACGGCTGCGTGCCGATCCATCACCTGATGGAGGACGCGGCCCCCGCCGAGATCAGCCGCAGCCAGCTGTGGCAGTGGCTGCATACGCCGGGCCAGCAGCTGGACGATGGCACTGCGATCGATCTGGCGCTGCTGGATTCCACCCTCTCGCAGCTGCCGGCACGGCTGGGCGATACCGCCGTACTGCCCGGTGGTGCGCGCATCGGCGAGGCCATCGCCCTGCTCGGCGAACTGAGCCGCAGTGACGAACTGACCGATTTCCTGACCCTGCCGGCCTACGCGCGCATCGATTGACCGACTGCCGGCCCTCCTGCCGTTTCCCTCCCCGCTGCACGCACGAACCGAACTGGAGAAAGACATGAGCAAGCTGCCCACTGCCGAACAGATCCAGCACGACTGGGACACCAACCCGCGCTGGGAAGGCATCCAGCGCAACTACAGCGCCGCCGACGTGGTGCGCCTGCGCGGCACCGTCCACATCGAGCACTCGCTGGCCCGCCTGGGTGCGGAGAAGCTGTGGGCGTCGCTGCATGAGCGCGAGTTCGTCAACGCGCTGGGTGCATTGACCGGCAACCAGGCCATGCAGCAGGTCAAGGCGGGCCTGAAGGCGATCTACCTGTCCGGTTGGCAGGTGGCGGCCGACGCCAACCTGGCTGGGCAGATGTATCCGGACCAGTCGCTGTACCCGGCCGATTCGGTGCCGGCGGTGGTCAAGCGCATCAACAACACCCTGCTGCGTGCCGATCAGCTGCATCATGCCGAAGGCAAGGACGACATCGACTTCCTGCAGCCGATCGTGGCCGATGCCGAGGCCGGTTTTGGCGGCGTGCTCAACGCCTTCGAACTGATGAAGGCGATGATCGAGGCCGGTGCGGCCGGCGTGCACTTCGAAGACCAGCTGGCCTCGGTGAAGAAGTGCGGGCACATGGGCGGCAAGGTGCTGGTGCCGACCCGCGAGGCCATCGAGAAGCTCAACGCCGCGCGCCTGGCTGCCGACGTGCTGGGCGTGCCGACCCTGCTGGTGGCGCGCACCGATGCCGAAGCGGCTGATCTGTTGACCAGCGACATCGACGGCAACGACAAGCCGTTCACCACCGGCGAGCGCACCGTGGAAGGCTTCTACAAGACCCGCAATGGCCTGGACCAGGCGATCAGCCGCGGCCTGGCCTACGCGCCCTATGCCGATCTGGTGTGGTGCGAGACCGGCAAGCCGGACCTGGAGTTCGCCCGCAAGTTCGCCGAGGCGATCCACGCGAAGTTCCCGGGCAAGCTGCTGGCCTACAACTGCTCGCCCAGCTTCAACTGGAAGAAGAACCTGGACGACGCCACCATTGCCAAGTTCCAGCGCGAACTGGGTAGCTACGGCTACAAGTTCCAGTTCATCACCCTGGCCGGTTTCCACGCGCTGAACTACGGCATGTTCAACCTGGCCCACGGCTATGCACGCCGCCAGATGAGCGCCTTCGTGGAGCTGCAGGAAGCCGAGTTCGAAGCGGCCGAGCGCGGTTTCACGGCGGTCAAGCACCAGCGTGAAGTCGGTACCGGCTACTTTGATGCGGTGACCCAGGCGATCCAGCAGGGGCAGTCGTCGACCACCGCGCTGACCGGCTCCACCGAGGAAGAGCAGTTCCATGGCGGGCGCAGCGAACGCGCGGCGTGATGCGGTAGTGCCGGCCGCTGGCCGGCAACCACGTGATCCTTCGGGCACCACAGGGAAGCCGGCCAGCGGCCGGCTCTACCGAAGCCTCGAAATCTGATCAGGGTGGCCAGGGAAGGGCCAGGCAACGCCGGCCGGTCGGGGGACCTGCCGGCGTTGTTGTATCGGTGCAAAGGCGCGGCGGCCGGCAGGCAGCGTCAATCAGGCGCACCCCCTTGGCCGCAACTTGGCCGAAATCCTGTGAAACCCGGCATCGGATTGATCCAGCAGGGGTTTTGCCCGGACATGGGTGACCAGAACGGGCCACCACCGATCTTCACATCACACAAGAGCGCCCTGAGGCTCAAAATGAGATAGGGCGCACACTTTAAAGCGGTGCTATGCTCCGCGGCTCACCAGGGGACGCTGGCGGCGGGTGCAGGGAATGACCGGCAGGGGTGCGGCCGAGAACAGTGATATGACGACAGGTATCGCCCGGGTGGCGATGGCCGAGATCGTGCATGCGCTGTTGTCGGATGCCGAGGTGGCATTGTTTGCCAGATTCGCCCGCCCACGCAAGCTTCATGCCGGACAGTGGCTGTTCCAGCGGGGCCACCGCGGCGAGCGCATGTATGTGATCCTCGACGGCCAGATCGAACTGGACTTCGGCGAGGACCTGGTGATCAAGACACTCGGGCAGTATGAGTTCTTCGGCGAACTGGGCCTGCTGGTTGGCGACCACCTGCGCAGCGCCAGCGCGCGCGCGCTGGTCGATTGCGATGTCCTGGAGCTGGGGCCGGCCGATTTCCACCGCTTGGTCGAATCCGATCCCGGGCTGGTGGCGTACTTCCTGCGTCGCACGATCATGCGCGTGCTGACCAACGAACAGGCCCTGATCAGCCAGCTGCGGCGCCGCAACCACGATCTGGAAACCGCGCTGGACAACCTGTACATCACCACTCATCAGCTGACCCATACCCGCGAGCTGGTGCGCACCGATGAACTGACCGGGCTGCACAACCGCCGTGGCCTCACGTTGTACCTGCAGGAGTGCCGCGAGCGTGCCGAGGGGCTGCCGCAGGCGTTGCTGCTGATCGATTGTGACCGCTTCAAGCAGATCAACGACCGCCACGGCCACCAGGCCGGCGACCGCGTGCTGCAGAGCATGGGCAACATCCTGCGCTCGATGGCCGGCGAGCATGACCTGGCCTGCCGCCTTGGCGGTGATGAGTTCTGCCTCATCCTGCGCCGCGGCAACCACGAGATCGTGCAGCACGCGGCCGAGTTCATCCTCAGCGCGGTGCATGGCCTGCTCGAACGCAGCCCCGGTACGCCGCATGTCAGCCTGGTCAGCATCGGTGCGTGCCTGCTGGCGCCGGAGGCAGGCTGGAGCGAGTGGTACGCGCGCGCGGATCGTGCGCTGTACCAGGCCAAGCGCGATGGCGGCAACTGCCTGCGCTGGGCGGATGATCCGGACGGCCAATAGGGAGAGGCAGGCGATGAACGGCGACAACGGAACGTCAGCCCCGCATAGCCCACAGCTACGCGCCCTGCTGTTCACCGATCTGTGTGATTCGCTGCAACTGGTCGAGCGGATCGGCGATGTGGCGGCCGCCAGCCTGTTCCAGGAACACGACCGCCTGGTGCTGGTCCTGCAGCAGCGCTGGAACGGCCAGCTGATCGATCGCTCCGACGGCCTGTTCATGCTGTTCGAGCGGGCCATCGATGCTTTGGGCTTCGCCCTGGACTACCAGCGCGAACTGCACGCGCTGGGCCAGCAGCGGGCGATCGAACTGCGCGCGCGTGCAGGCCTGCATGTGGGTGACGTGCTGACCTGGGAGAACAGTGCCGAGGCGGTCCGTGCCGGCGCCAAGTCGATGGAAGTGGAAGGCCTGGCCAAGCCGATGGCAGCGCGCCTGATGACGCTGGCCCGCCCTGGCCAGATCCTGTTGTCGGCGGTGGCCGAATCGCTGACCCGTCGCGCCACCGGCGCGCTGGGGGAACGGGGTGCGCGCCTGCTGTGGAAGTCGCACGGCCGTTGGCGCTTCAAGGGAATGCCGGTGGTGCAGGAAGTGATCGAAGTGGGTGAGATCGGTTCAGCGCCGTTGCGCATGCCACGCGCCACTGCCAAGGCACGCCGTGACCTGCCGCTGTGGCGGCAGCCGCTGGTGCTGGCCGCCGAGGGCCTGGTGCTGACGGTGGCCGTGCTGGGCGGCTGGTTGCTGCTGCGGTCGGAACCGGCGATCGCGTTCGCCGAGCGGGACTGGGTGGTGCTTGGCGATGTCGACAACCTCACCGGCGACCCGATTTTCGACGACTCGATGCGGCACGCGATCCGGATCGCGCTGGAGCAGTCGCGCTACGTGAACGTGCTGTCGGAGGGCAAGATCCGCGAAAGCCTGGAAATGGCGCGGCTCTCGGGCGATACCCGGCTCAGCCGCGATACCGCGGCCAACGTGGCGGTGCGGGAGGGCGCGCGCGCCGTGCTGCTGCCGACGGTGCGGCAGAAGATCGGTGGCTACGAGCTGGCCATTGATGTCGCCGCACCCGGCACCGGCCAGGTGATCCAGACGTTCACCGCCACCACGGATCGATCCGACCAGATGGTATTCGCGGTGGACGACGTGGTCGGGCGCCTGCGTCGCGGACTGGGCGAATCGGTGGCGAGCCTGGAACAGTCGTTGCCGCTGCCGCGGGCATCGACCCAGGACCTTCGCGCACTGCGAGCGTTCGCGCTGGCCGAGAATGCACTGGGCCAGCGTCGCTTCGAGGAGGCGCGCAACCTCTATCAGGCTGCAATCGATATTGATCCCGGTTTCGCCCTGGCCTACATGGGCGTGGCCAAACTGCATGCGCGCGTCGATGAAGGGCGGCGCGCACGCGAAGCCATGCAGCACGCGCTGGACCTGCAGGATCGGTTGCCGCCACGCGAGCGCCTGTACCTGAAGGCCTGGATGGCCGAACTGGAGCCTGGTGGCTGGGCGCTGGAGCACTGGCGCACGCTGGCCAAGGTCTATCCGGATTCGTTCGCCGGGCTGTCCAACACGTCCTGGTACCTGCTGCAGGCCAACCAGTTCAGCGAGGCCGAACCCTACGCGCGTGCGGCTGCGGTGCCGCAGGATCCGCTGCGCCTGTATCCGCTGATCCACCTGGTGCGGATACAGATCGCCGCCAACCAACCGCAGCTTGCGGCCGAGACACTGGCCCAGGCACAGGTCCTGCGCGGTCGTGATGATGCCGATGAGACCGGCGTGGACGTACTGGTCGCGCAGGGCAAGTACGCCAAGGCCGCCCAACTGCTGCCGCAGATCCGTGCCAACGATGCCCTGCAGCAGCGCATGAAGCTGCGTGCGCAGCTGCTGCTGGCGGCCACGCAGCGCGATTGCGCGGCCATGCAGCAGGCGGTACGCGACGACGCGTCGGCGCCGGCGCTGGTCGACTTCCAGGTGCAGCAGCGGCTGCAGCACGCCAGCGTGGCAGCTCTGTGCCCGAGCGCGGACCGCGCCGAGTTGCAGGCCATCGCTGCGTTGCTGCATCCGTTGCTGGAGCAGCGCGATGATCCCATGCTGCATGCCCGCGGCCTGCAATGGCTGGCTCTGGTCCATCTGGCCCAGCGACAGGGCCAGTTCGAGCTGGCCAGGCGCTGGCTGGACGAGCAGCGGCCGCTGCTGCGCAGCCTGCGCAGTCCGGTCGCCGATCGCTGGCTGCGCATTGTCAGCGCCGTGGATGAACTGCAGATGCAGCGGCCCGAAGCTGCCCGCGCCCTGATCGAGCCAATGCTCGATGGCAGCGAGCCGGTGCAGGCACACGTCGTGCTGCTGCTCGCGCTGCGCGCACAGGGCAATGAAGCTGCCGTACGCCGCGAGCAGGCCTGGCTGTCCCAGCATCGCGGCCAGGCCATTGCCGAGGTCACCGCCATGCAGGTCTGGCAACCACTGAATGTGCACGACGTGTCCACGTGGGCATCGCCGGCCGCGGCCGGCGCGCCCTGATGACGGGTCAGCCGTCGATGCGCTCGCCGACCTTGCCCGCTTCGAAGCAGAACACCACGGTCATCGCCGCCACCGACCCGGACAGGTGGGCCTGCAGGCTGTCACGCACCTGGCTCAGCTCCTCGACCGAAGCCAGGGTGCCGATCTTCATGCAGTCGCTTTCGCCGACCGCACCGTCCAGCCCGATCGAGGCCAGAGCCTTGGCCGGCGAGGTGGTGAAGTGGCTGCGGAAGTCATCGTTGCCGATCAGGTGGTCCAGCAGGGTGCTGGCGTCTGCGGCGGAAAGGCGGGGATAGGTGCTCATGGGGATCGTCCGTAGGCTGAAGTCCTCGTATCGGCCGCGACAGCCTGCCATTGAGGGCCGCGCTGCCTACGTCGCTAAAGTTGGCCGCGCTGCGGTCGTTGCTGCTATGCCGGTTGTGCGGCAGAAGGAAGGAATCCCATGCGCCTGCGCCGCTGCGCCAGCCTGATGTTCGAGCCCCGCGAGGCGATCACCCTCGACCTGCGCGCGATGCTGGCCGGCCACGCCGAGATGGACAGCCAGATCAGCTGGGTGGCCCTGGCCGCGCATCTGGACCAGCCACTGCCGGTGGACGCCGAGGAGCGCCAGCTGCTCGGCGAGCTCAGTGCGCACCGCTGGTGCGAACCCCCCGCCGATGCCTGCCCGGCCATGCTGGCCCGCCTGGTCGAGCAGGGCCTGCTGTTGACCGACCCACCGAGCGAGGTGGGGCACCAGCTGCGCGACGAGGCTTTGCGGCGCAGCCAGTGGTGGCCGCTGGCGGCGCTGGCCCATCGTCATGCGCGCTGGCAGGCCGTGGACAGCGTGGAGGACATGCGTCGGCAAGGGTTGGACACTGCTGCCGGCCTGCGCCAGCGCCTCGGGCCGCCACCGCCGGTGGTGCAGCCGATGCAGGGCGATTACCAGCCGCTGCCGCGCAGCGAAGAGGCGCCGTTCGACACACTGCTGGCGCGCCGCAGCACCTGCCGCAATTTCGATACCCAGCGCGCGCTGCCGCTGCCGTTGCTGGCCCAGGTGCTGCAGCGCACGCTGATGGCCCACGCGGTGCAGAAGGTCGAGCGCGATACCGAGTTCCTGAAGAAGAACGTGCCTTCCGGTGGCGGCCTGCATCCCACCGAAGGCTTCCTGCTGGTGCAGAACGTGGAAGGACTGGCACCGGGCCTGTACCACTACCACCCGGTGCAGCACGCCGTGCTGCCGCTGCCCTCGCCACCGCCGCAGGCACTGCCGGCGCTGGCGCGGCGGATGCTGTCCGGGCAGGCGTGGTTCGCCGATGCGCCGGCGCTGCTGGTGCTGGCGCCGCGCTATGACCGCTGCTTCTGGAAGTACCGCAACCACGCCAAGGCGCATCGTGCGGTGACGCTGGATGTCGGTCACATTTCGCAGCTGCTGTACCTGTGTGCGACCGAGCGCGGGCTGGCGGCGTTCGTGACGGCGGCCATCAACGATGCCGATGTTGATCGTGCCTTCGGCTTCGATGGCATCGGCCAGAGCGCGATGGCCATCTGTGGCCTGGGCTGGCGCAGTGCCACGCTGGACACGGCCGAATTCGATCCCGCCGGGCGGGTGGTAGCGGGCGACGACCGCTGAGCGGTCGCCACCCCAGCGTTCACGCCGCCTCGAAGTCCACCAGTACCGCGCCGTCGCCGACCTGGTCGCCGGCCTTGGCGCGGTAGCCCTTCACCGTCCCGTCGGCCGGCGCCTGCAGGGTGTGCTCCATCTTCATCGCTTCCAGCACCACCAGCGGCGTGCCGCGCTTGACCTCGGTACCGGCGGTGACCAGCGTGGCGACGATCTTGCCCGGCATCGGTGCCAGCAGGCTGCCGGCATCGGCCACGGCGTGGTCCGATTCGCCCACCGGATCATGCAGGGTGAAACGGTGCTGGCCGTCAGCACCGAACAGGTACAGCTGGTCTCCGTCACGCAGCAGCTGCAGTGCCCAGCGGCGCCCGCCCAGCTGCACCACCAGCCCGCGCATATCGGCTGTGCCGACCACCTGCACGGGTGCCGCGTCATCGCACTGCACACGCCAGCCATCGGCCTGCGCCCACACCTTCAGCGTGTGCCGGCGTTCGCCCTGCTGCAGCGGCAGCACGCGCGGCGCGGGCGCGCCAAGGCGCCAGCCGTCCTGTGACTGCCACGGCGAATGCGGATCGCGTGCGTCGGTGCTGGCGGGTGCCGTGCTTGCCACTGCGGCCACGGCGGCCAGCAGCCACAGGTCCGCACCCGCGTCGATGACGGCACTCAATGCCGCCTTCTCGCGCTCGATCAGCGCGGTATCCAGCCTGGCCTGCGCGAACGAACCGGTATTCACCAGGCGGCGCAGGAAACCAGCGTTGGTGGTCACGCCCACCACCTGGCAGTCGGCCAGGGCCTGGCTCATGCGGCGCAGCGCGGCGTCGCGGTCCACGTCCCAGACGATCAGCTTGGCAATCATGGGATCGTAGTACGGCGTGATGCTGTCGCCTTCCTCGACACCGGTATCCACGCGCACATGGGCAGACGGAGCCGGCAGGCGCAGGCGGCGCAGGGTACCGGTGGAGGGCAGGAAGCCGCGGTCGGCATCTTCTGCGTACAGGCGTGCTTCGATGGCATGGCCGTGGATCGCCAGCTGCTCCTGGCGCAGCGGCAGCGGCAAGCCCGAGGCCACGCGCAGCTGCCATTCCACCAGGTCGGTGCCGGTGATGTATTCGGTCACCGGGTGCTCGACCTGCAGGCGGGTGTTCATTTCCATGAAGTAGAAATCGCCGTCCGGGCCGGCGATGAACTCCACCGTGCCGGCACCGACGTAGCCCACCGCGCGCGCGGCATCGACCGCCGCCTTGCCCATCGCCGCGCGGCGTTCTGCACTCATGCCTGGCGCCGGGGCTTCTTCCAGCACTTTCTGGTGGCGGCGCTGCACCGAGCAGTCGCGCTCGAACAGATACACCGCATCACCGTGGCTGTCGCCGAACACCTGGATCTCGATATGGCGCGGGCGCTCGACGTACTTCTCGACCAGCACGTGGTCATTGCCGAACGCCGAGGCGGCCTCGCGCTGGCAGCTGGCCAGTGCATCGACGAAGTCCTCGCTGCGCTCGACCCTGCGCATGCCCTTGCCACCGCCACCGGCGCTGGCCTTGATCAGCACCGGGTAGCCGATGGCATCGGCCTGTGCGCGCAGGAAGTCCGGCGCCTGCTTGTCGCCGTGGTAGCCCGGCGTCAGCGGCACACCGGCCTTGGCCATCAATGCCTTGGCGGCGCTCTTGTCACCCATCGCGCGGATGGCGCTGGCCGGCGGCCCGATGAAGGTGATGCCGGCGGCGGTGCAGGCATCGGCGAAGTCGGCATTCTCGGACAGGAAGCCGTAGCCGGGGTGGATGGCCTGCGCGCCGGTCGCGCGTGCCGCGTCGAGCAGCGCATCGCCGCGCAGGTAGCTCTCACGCGCGGCGGCCGGACCAATGCGGATGGCTTCGTCGGCCAGGCGCAAGTGGCGCGCGTTGCGGTCGGCATCGGAATACACCGCCACGGTGGCGATGCCGAGGCGGCGGCAGGTGGCGATGACGCGACAGGCGATTTCGCCACGGTTGGCGATCAGGACTTTGGTGAACATGGCAACGGGCTTCATGGGAGCGTGCTCGGTCATGGCATGGATTACATGCGGAACACGCCGAAGCGCGTCTGCTGCGGGGCGGCGTTGAGGCTGGCCGACAGCGCCAGGGCCAGCACCCGGCGGGTGTCGGCCGGATCGATCACGCCGTCGTCCCACAGGCGCGCGCTGGCGTAGTACGGGTGGCCCTGCTGCTCGAACTGCTCGCGGATCGGCGCCTTGAACGCGTCTTCCTCTGCAGCCGGCCACTGGCCGCCCTTGGCTTCGATGCCATCGCGCTTGACCGTGGCCAGCACGCTGGCGGCCTGCTCGCCGCCCATCACGCCGATGCGTGCGTTCGGCCACATCCACAGGAAGTTCGGCGAGTACGCGCGGCCGCACATGCCGTAGTTGCCGGCGCCGAACGAACCGCCGATCACCACGGTGAACTTGGGAACCCTTGCGCAGGCCACCGCCATCACCAGCTTGGCGCCGTCCTTGGCGATGCCACCCTGTTCGTACTTGCGGCCGACCATGAAGCCGGTGATGTTCTGCAGGAACACCAGCGGAATGTTGCGCTGGGTGCACAGCTCGATGAAGTGCGCGCCCTTCAGTGCCGACTCGGAGAACAGGATGCCGTTGTTGGCGATGATGCCGATCGGGTAGCCGTTCAGATGGGCAAAGCCGGTCACCAGCGTTGCGCCGTAGCGGGGCTTGAATTCGTCGAAGCGCGAGCCATCGACCAGCCGCGCGATCACTTCGCGCACGTCGTAGGGCTTGCGCGTATCGGCCGGGATCACGCCGTACAGTTCGTGTGCTGGCAGCAGCGGTTCTTCGCTGGCCTGCACCGCCATCGCCGGTTCCGGCTTGCGCCAGTTGAGCTGGGCGATGATCGCGCGCACCCGTGCCAGCGCCTGCAGGTCGTTGTCGGCCATGTGGTCGGCCACGCCGGAGATGCGCGTGTGCACATCGGCACCGCCCAGTTCCTCGGCCGTCACCACTTCACCGGTGGCCGCCTTCACCAGCGGCGGGCCGCCGAGGAAGATCGTGCCCTGCTCGCGCACGATCACGGTCTCGTCGCTCATCGCCGGCACATAGGCGCCACCGGCGGTGCAGCTGCCCATCACGCAGGCGATCTGCGGAATGCCCTGCGCCGACAGGTTGGCCTGGTTGTAGAAGATCCGGCCGAAATGATCGCGGTCGGGGAAGACTTCGTCCTGCAGCGGCAGGAACGCGCCACCGGAATCGACCAGGTAGATGCACGGCAGGTGGTTCTGTTCGGCGATCTCCTGCGCGCGCAGGTGCTTCTTCACCGTCATCGGGTAGTAGGTGCCGCCCTTGACCGTGGCATCGTTGGCCACGATCACGCATTCCACGCCGCTCACGCGGCCGATGCCGGCCACTACGCCAGCGGCCGGCACGGCGTCTTCGTACATGCCGTGCGCGGCCAGCGGCGCGATTTCCAGGAAGGCGCTGCCGGGGTCGAGCAGGGCGTCGATGCGGTCACGCACCAGCAGCTTGCCGCGCGCGGTGTGCTTGGCGCGTGCGGCTTCGCTGCCACCCAGCGCGGTGCGGGCGAGGGTGGCATGCAGGTCGTCGACCACGGCCTGCATCGCCGCGCGGTTGCTTTCAAACGTTTCGCTGCCCGGTTGCAGCTGGCTGTTCAGGACGGTCATCGCGTTGGCCTTACAGGGTGCGCTGGAACAGTTCGCGGCCGATCAGCATGCGGCGGATCTCCGAAGTGCCGGCGCCGATTTCATACAGCTTGGCATCGCGCCACAAGCGGCCGGTCGGGTATTCGTTGATGTAGCCGTTGCCGCCGAGGATCTGGATCGCCTGGCCGGTCAGCCAGGTGGCCTTCTCGGCGGCGTACAGGATGGCACCGGCGGCGTCCTGGCGGGTGGTGCGGCCCTGGTCGCAGGCGCGTGCCACGGCATAGACATACGCGCGGCAGGCACCCAGGCCCACGTACATGTCGGCGATCTTGGCCTGGATAAGCTGGAAGCTGCCGATCGGCTCCCCGAACTGGTGGCGCTCGTGCACGTACGGCATCACCACGTCCATGGCCGCGGCCATCAGGCCCAGCGGGCCACCGGACAGCACCACGCGCTCGTAGTCCAGGCCGGACATCAGCACGCGCACGCCACCGCCAACCTGGCCCAGCACGTTCTCTTCGGGAATCTCGCAGTCCTGGAACACCAGCTCGCAGGTGGGCGAAGAACGCATGCCCAGCTTGTCCAGCTTCTGCGCGGTGGAAAAGCCCTTCATGCCCTTCTCGACCAGGAAGGCGGTGATGCCCTTGGCGCCGGCCTCCATGTCGGTCTTGGCATAGACCACCAGCACGTCAGCATCCGGGCCGTTGGTGATCCACATCTTGTTGCCGTTGAGCACGTAGCGGTCGCCGCGCTTGTCGGCGCGCAGCTTCATCGACACCACGTCCGAACCGGCCCCCGGCTCGCTCATCGCCAGCGCACCGACCAGGCTGCCATCGCACAGGCCGGGCAGGAAGCGCTGCTTCTGTTCCTCGTTGCCGTTCTTGCGCAGCTGGTTCACGCACAGGTTGGAGTGCGCGCCATAGGACAGGCCAATGCCGCCGGAGGCACGCGAGATTTCTTCCATCGCCACCACGTGGGCCAGGTAACCCATGCCGGTGCCGCCGTATGCTTCTTCCACGGTGAGGCCGAGCAGGCCCTGTTCGCCCAGCTTCGGCCACAGGGCCAGCGGGAACTGGTTGCTGGCATCGGCCTCGGCGGCCAGCGGTGCGACCTCGGCGGCGGCAAAATGGGCCACGCTCTGGCGCAGCAGGTCGATGTCTTCGCCAAGGTCGAAGTTCAGGGATGGCACGTGCATTGTGGTGGCTCCACGACGGGATGGCAGGAAATGGACGCACCCGGCGGGGGAGCGGGCGGCGGTCTGCAGGACCGCTGCCCGCACGGGCGATTGGACCCCAGCGTAGCGGGGTTCGGATAAGAAGTGAATACAAATTCAAAAATTGAAACCAGAATCAAAACATGGCCTACAAACGCTCTGCACTGATGGAAGAACGCCTGGCCGGGGCCCGTGAACGGATCCTGCTGGCTACCCGCGAACTGGTCGCCACTGGCGGCTGGCGCAATGCCCCGGTGACCGCCGTGGCGACCCAGGCGGGGGTGTCCACCGGCCTGATCTACCGGCACTTCCCGTCCAAGGCCGAGTTGTTCGTGGAGGTGCTCAACGCCGCGGTGGCCCACGAGGTGGCGATCATGGAGCGCATCGCCAGTGGCCCGGAGGCGGCCAGCGAGCGCCTGCGGCTGGCGATCACCGCCTTCGTCCGCCGTGCCCTGGCTGGGCCGGGGCTGGCGCACGCCTTCATCGTCGAACCGGTCGACCCGGACGTGGAAGCCGAGCGCATGCGCGGTCGTCGCGCCTTCGGCGACGTGTTCCTGCGGCTGGTGGAGGAGGGCGTGGCGGCCGGTGAGCTGCCTGCGCAGGACGCGCATGTGGCCGCTGCGTGCCTGGTCGGCGCCTTCACCGAGGCGATGGTCGGCCCGACCGCGCCAAGCCGCGAAGCACATCGCGACGAAGATGCACTGGTGAACGCAATCTGCAGCTTCTGCCTGCGCGCGATCGGTGCCCCGGCAATTCGGTAGCGCCGGGCCATGCCCGGCGGCTGTTGCCATCCTCGACCGTTGTTGCCGCGCTTCGCGCTCGCCGGGCACGGCCCGGCGCTACCCGCATGCGGCCACGGCCGCATGCTGCGCCGCACCAGCATGACGCCTGTTGTCGCACGCATAGCGCGTTCTATACTCGGCCTATCACGCAGTCGCTCAGCCGTGGTCCAACGACTATCAGCCAGGGGTAACGAAGAGTGCGGAATTACGATCTGGAGTTCCTGAAACGCTTCTCCATGGTGATCGCGCTGCTGGCGACCATCACCCTCGGCCTCATCCTCCTTGCCGCCTACATCCACACCCGGATTCCACCCGAAGTATCGCCGACCGCGGCCAAGCGCACCGAACAGCGCATTTCGCCCACTGGCGCGGTCTATGCCGGCAGCACCGGCGCCGCCGCGCAGGCTGCGGCCAAGGCCGCCGCACTGGCCAAGGCTGCTTCGCAGGTGGCTTACGGCGGCACCAAGGATGGCAAGGTGATCTTCGACAACCTGTGCACCGCCTGCCATACCACCGGCGTGGGCATGGCACCGACGCTGGATCACTCGCATTGGGACAAGCGCATCGCGCAGGGCAAGGACACCCTCTACAAGCACGCCATCGAGGGCTATACCGGCCCGGATGGCGGCATCATGCCGCCCAAGGGTGGCAACCCGGCCCTGACGGAAGAACAGATCCACGCCACCGTGGACTGGATGCTGGGCAACCTGAAATAGGCGGGCGCAACGCGCGGCCTGCTGTAGAGCCGAGCCCACGCTCGGCTGCGGTTCCGGGCGAACGGAGAAGACGCAGCCGAGCATCGGCTCGGCTCTGCAATCCCACATGGCTTTGCCCACCGAGGCCTGATTGCCCCTGTGCCCCGCCGCGCAGGCGGATCTCCGCATTTCAGGGTTAGTCTGTGCGCCCTCTTCCCTGGAATCGCCCGTCGATGCGCCGCCGTTCCCTTGCTCTTGCCCTGTCCCTGCTGCTGCCGGCCAGCGCCTTTGCCCAGGCCCAGCCGCAGGCCGCACCAGCTACGACGCCCGCTGTCGCGCGCAGCAGCGCCACCGTGGTGCTGACCGCCGCACCGGCCGACTGGCGCGCGCTGGATGGCCAGCGCGTGCGCATCGCCGCGCCGCTCACCCTGGCCGGTACCGATGGCCTGCAGCACTTCGGCCAGCTCACCGTGGCCTTCGACGGCCGCCTCTGGCAGCCGACCGAAGTGGCTGCGCCGGGCACCGCCGGCTACGAGCAGGTGATGGCCGACAACCAGCGTCGCCGGCTGGTACTGGAAGATGGCAGTGACGCCCGCGACCCCGCCAGCGTGCCCTACCTGCCGGGCAACCCGGTGCTGCGCACCGGCATGCAGCTGCGCAACGTGGAGGGCATCGTGCGCGTGGATGCGCAGGGCCATCCGCGCCTGCAGGTCGAAGGCGCGCTCAAGCTGCCGGAACTGAAGCGCCCGGCAGTGCCCACGGTGCCGGGCAGTCTGCACGTGGCCGCCTTCAACCTGGAGAACTTCTTTAATGGTGACGGCCAGGGCGGTGGCTTCCCGACCCTGCGCGGCGCGCGCACGCTGGACGAGCACAAGGCGCAGCTCGCCAAGCTGGTCACCACGGTCAACGCCTTGGGCGCCGATGTCGCTGCGCTGATGGAACTGGAGAACGACGGCTACGGCCCGCAGTCGGCCATCGCCGAACTGGTCGATGCGCTCAACCGCGACCGTGGCGCGCAGGGCGACTGGCGCTTCGTCGATGCCGGCAAGGGCCCCGGCGACAATCCGATCCGGGTTGGCATCATCTACCGCAGCAGCCGCCTGCAGCCGCTGGGCAAGCCGGCCACGCTGACCGGTGGTCCGTTCGTCGAACACAGCCGCGTGCCGCTGGCGCAGGCCTTCCAGGGCAAGCAGGGCGCGCCGTTCGTGGTGGTGGCCAACCACTTCAAGTCAAAGGGCTGCCGCGACGCCGCCGGTGCCGACGCCGACCAAAACGACAACCAGGGCTGCTGGAACGCCACCCGCGTGACCTCGGCGCAGCAGCTGCACGCCTGGCTGCAGACCGACCCGACCGGTACCGGTGCAAAGGACGCGGTGCTGCTGGGCGATTTCAATGCCTACGCGATGGAAGACCCGATCCGCACCCTGCGTGACCTGGGCTGGCAGGACGCATTCAAGGTCGCCAAGGTCGAGCATCCCTACAGCTACGTCTACAACGGCTATACCGGCCGCCTCGACCATGCACTGCTGAACCCGGGCATGGCCAAGCGCCTGCGCGGTGCCGCCGAATGGCACAGCAATGCCGACGAGCAGGACGCCAGCGGCTACCAGGGCCGCAACGTGCAGGGCCCGTGGCGCAGCTCCGACCACGACCCGCTGCTGCTGGGTTTCGACAGATAGGGTTCGCCGGAGATCTGTCTGGTAGGGACCTTGATCGGCACGGATGCCGCCTTTGCTTTTGATCTACCAGTCCGCCTTCAAGCGAGCCGAGCATCGCAAGTGGATCAGGGGCGAAGAGGCGCCGATGTCTGAGCGCAGCGAGTTCGGCGCCGTCCCCTGGTTCACCGAGAAGCGCAGGGAACCGGTGCACAGCACCGGCTCGCGGCTGGCGGCGCGTTTCTTTTGGTTACTTTTCTTTTCGCGCGAAAAGAAAAGCGACATCCCACCGCGGGCGCGGAAATGGCCCGCCGCAACCAACGCTCACCCCCAGGCGATCAGTCCGATCGCCAGCACCGCCAGTGCCAGGCCGGCGCGGTTCCACTTCGTGGTGGCCTCGCCGAAGGCGAACACACCCACCAGCGCGCCCAAGACCACCACGCCGATGTTCATGCCGGCGAACACGGTGGCCGGACTCTCTGGCATCGCCTGGTGCGCATGCACATAGAACAGGATGTTGCCGCCATTGAGCAGGCCCAGCAGTGCACCAGCGCCGAGGTTGCACCAGCCCAGCCGGCTGCGAGCGCTGAAGTGCCGCCACAGCTGCAATGCCAGCATCAGCACGAAGGCCACGCTGAAGCTGGCCAGCACCGCCGCCATCGACGGCGTGCCGGACAGCGCCACCTGCTTGAGCAGCACGTCCACCACCGCGAAGCCGCCCCATACGCCCAGCAGCCAGCCCCAGCCACCGGGCGAGGACGCTACGGTCGGGCCGCGCGGGCGCAGGCTGATGGCCACCATCGCCAGCAGGCCCAGGCCGAGCCCGGCCAGCTTCCACGGCGTCGCGGTCTGACCGAAGAACAGGAAGGCGGCGGCCAGCGACAGCAGCAGTGAAAGCCGCTGCGCGACATCGCTGCGGACGATGCCGGCCACCGCCACGGCGCGGCCCAGCACCAGGAAGATCGACGGCAGCACCACCGCCAGCGCCAGCAGCGACAGCCACGGCGCATGCGGTTCGCGCAGCGCATCCAGCGGCGGCTGCAGCACCACGGCCGTCAGGGTCGCAGCCACCAGATAGTTCCAGGTGACCATCTGCGCAACATCCAGTTGGCGGCGTCCGGCCACCTTCAACAGCACCGAAACCAGCACGCTGCAGATCACGGCCAAGGACAGGTAGAGCATGGGGCGGGCACAGGTCAGGGGCGGGGGACGGTATCATGGTGCCATGCACAAGCCTTCGTTCCCCGTCGCCCCCGGCGAAACCGCCTGCCTCGAACTGGACGGCCCGGCCGGCCCGCTGGAAGTGGTCGTCGACCTGCCCAAGGCCGATGTACCGGTGCAGCCGATCGTGGCCATCGTCTGCCATCCGCTGTCCACCGAGGGTGGCACCCTGCACAACAAGGTGGTCACCATGACCGCCACCACCCTGCGCGAGCTGGGCATCGCCACGGTGCGCTTCAATTTCCGCAGCGTCGGCGCTTCGGCTGGTACCTTCGACGGCGGCGTGGGCGAGCAGGATGACCTGAAGGCGGTCGCCGCCTGGGTGCGCAGCCAGCGCCCGCACGACCGGCTGTGGCTGGCCGGTTTCAGCTTCGGTTCGTTCGTGTCGCTGAAGGCGGCTGCCGCGCTGCAGCCGGAGGCGCTGATCTCGATCGCGCCACCGGCCGGTCGCTGGGATTTCGACGGTATCGCACCGCCGGCCCGCTGGCTGGTGATCCAGGGCGAGCAGGACGAGATCGTCGACCCGCAGGCCGTCTACCAGTGGCTGGACACGCTGGACTTCCCGCATGAGCTGGTGCGCATGCCCGAGACCAGCCACTTCTTCCACCGCAAGCTGATCGACCTGCGTGGCGCGCTGACCCACGGCGTGAAGCATTGGTTGGGCGCGGCGGCATGAGTGCAACCGAGCTGACCCCGTCGCAGCGGTATGCGGAAGGGGTTGCCCGTGGCGACTGGCAGAACGACCCGGCCCAGCATGCGGCGCTGGCCGAGCTGGACCGCATCCACCTGGGCCTGCTGGACAGTGCCGAGGATGGCTGGCTGGACCGCCTGTCCTCGTTCTGGAAGAAGCCCGAGCCGGTCAAGGGCCTGTACTTCTGGGGCGGTGTCGGCCGCGGCAAGACCTTCCTGGTCGACCTGTTCTACGACGGGCTGCCGATCAAGCAGAAGTACCGCACCCACTTCCACCGCTTCATGCGCAGCGTCCACGAGCGCCTGCGCGAGCACCAGGGCCAGAGCGACCCGCTGGCGAAGATCGCCCAGGAATGGCGCAGCAACCTGCGCGTGCTGGTGCTGGACGAGTTCTTCGTCACCGACATCGGCGATGCGATGCTGCTGGCGCGGCTGCTGGAGCGCCTGTTCGCCGAGGGCGTGACCCTGGTCACCACCTCCAACACCGCAGTGGAGAACCTGTACCTCAACGGCCTGCAGCGCGAGAGCTTCCTGCCGGCCATTGCCCTGCTGCAGCGCTTCTGCGTCGAGCTGTACGCCGAAGGTACCGAGGATTACCGCATGCGCGCGCTGACCCGCTCGCCGGTATACCGCGCACCGCTGGCGGCCGACAGCGATCAATGGTTGGCCACGCGCTGGAACGAGCTGAGCGGCGGCCAGCCGGCCAAGCCCGGCAACATCGAGATCGAGGGCCGCAAGATTCCGGTGCGCGGCCGTGGCAAGAGCATCGCCTGGTTCGATTTCGCCGCGCTGTGCGAAGGCCCGCGCGGGCCCTCGGACTACATCGAGATCGCGCACGAGTTCAACACGGTGCTGCTGGGCGGCATTCCCGCCTTCGACCGCCTGAACGAAGATGCCGCGCGCCGCTTCGTCAACCTGATCGACGAGCTGTACGACCGCCACGTCAACCTGGTCTGCACCGCCAGCACCTCGCCGATCGAGCTGTACACCGGCCAGCGCCTGCAGGGCGCCTTCGAGCGTACCGCCTCGCGCCTGATCGAAATGCAGAGCGCCGAGTACCTGGGTACCCCGCACCGGGCGTGAGCGACGCTGCGGGCGTGCATTGCCGGCCGGCGGCCGGCACGACCACCCCGGAATTCCGGTAGTGCCGGCCGCTGGCCGGCAATGATTCGGGGGGGGAGGGCGAAACGGCGTTACCTGCGGCCGCTCCTCCGGCCCGGCCGACACATGCGGCCTCGAGTCGCTGCCCGGCGGGTGATCCCCGACGTCCACCGCATTCCCACCGGCTGCCCACCACCTATCCACAGGGTTGTCCCTAGCCAGCTTCATCACTGTCATGTGAAGCTGTCATTGTTCCGTTTCTGCGGTGCGTTGTGCCACCGCAGTGACGCCTTTCGGGCTTGACTGCGCAGCCCGTTCCGGCGGGTCTGAAGCGTCTGATCAGGGCGCCGATGGCACGATCCTTGCGGCGCAAGGGATTGCCGAATTTCACTACATTTGGCGTTGACGGACCCCATTACCCCCACTATCTTGTGGCCGTCGGTCGCAGCAACCCCAGGTCTGGGGGTGGCAGCAGCACCCATCCGCGATCGTCAACGGCAGTGGCAGGCGCAGGGTCTCATCCTCTGCGACGCCGTCCTGCCATCCTGGGCCGTCATGTCCCGGGCTGCGTCACCCCGATGCATCGAGCACCCCCAAATCACGCCAAGAGGACATACGCCGTGAGCACCGAATCCAGCGCCACCATCGAGAAGGAAAGCGAATTCCTGTTGACGTCGCCGCCGACGGCCAACGCGATGAGTGTGACCAAGCGCAACGGGACCACCGAGCTGGTGGACCTGAACAAGATCGTGCGCGCGGTGCAGCGTTCCTCCGAAGGCCTGCACGCCGTCGATCCGATGCGCGTGGCCACCCGCACCATTTCCGGCCTGTACAACGGCGCCACCACCCGCGAGCTGGACGAGCTGTCCATCCGCACCGCCGCCCTGCTGATCGGTGAAGAGCCCGAGTACGGCCGCCTCGCTGCGCGCCTGCTGGCCAACTACATCGCCAAGGAAGTCTCGGGCCAGGAAATCTACGCCTTCTCGCAGTCGGTCAGCCGTGGCCATGAAGTCGGCCTGATCAACGACCGCCTGCTGAACTTCGTGCAGACCAATGCACGCAAGCTCAACGACGCCATCGACATCTCGCTGGACCTGAACTTCGATTACTTCGGCCTGCGTACCCTGTATGACCGTTACCTGCTGCGCCACCCGCACACCCGCAAGGTGATCGAGACCCCGCAGCAGTTCTTCCTGCGCATCGCCAGTGCGCTGAGCGAGGACGTGTCCGAGACCCTGGCGCTGTACAAGCGCATGGGCAACCTGGACTACCTGCCGTCCAGCCCGACCCTGTTCAATTCCGGCACCACCCACGAACAGCTGTCCTCGTGCTTCCTGCTGGATTCGCCGCAGGACTCGCTGGAGTCGATCTACGCCAAGTACGGCGACATCGCCCAGCTGTCGAAGTTCTCCGGCGGCATCGGCGTCAGCTACACCCGCGTGCGTTCGCGTGGTTCGCTCATCAAGTCGACCAACGGCCACTCCAACGGCATCGTGCCGTGGCTGAAGACCATGGACTCGTCCGTGGCCGCGGTGAACCAGGGCGGCAAGCGCAAGGGCGCAGCCTGCGTGTACCTGGAAACCTGGCACGCCGATATCGAGGACTTCCTCGAACTGCGTGACAACACCGGTGACGAAGCCCGCCGTGCGCACAACCTGAACCTGGCCAACTGGGTACCGGACCTGTTCATGAAGCGCGTCGAGGCCGACCAGGAATGGTCGCTGTTCGATCCGCGCGTGGTGCCGGAGTTCACCGACCTGTTCGGCGAAGCCTTCGAGGCCGCCTACCTGCAGGCCGAAGCCCAGGGCAAGGCCAACCGCACCATCCCGGCGCGCAAGCTGTACGCCCGCATGATGCGTACGCTGGCCGAGACCGGCAACGGCTGGATGACCTTCAAGGACAAGTGCAACCGCGCAAGCAACCAGACCCTGCGTCCGGGCAACGTGATCCACCTGTCCAACCTGTGCACGGAAATCCTGGAAGTCACCTCCAACGATGAAACCGCAGTGTGCAACCTTGGTTCGATCAACCTGGGCAACCACTTCGACGAGCACAACGAGTTCGACTTCGAGAAGCTGGCCGAGACCGTGCGCCTGGCCGTGCGCCAGCTCGACCGCGTCATCGACCTGAACTTCTACCCGATCGAAACCGCCCGCCGCGCCAACCTGCGCTGGCGTCCGGTCGGCCTGGGCTGCATGGGCCTGCAGGATGTGTTCTTCCGCAAGCGCCTGCCGTTCGACAGCGCCGAGGCCCGCGCCCTGTCGAAGAAGATTGCCGAAGCGATCTACTTCCACGCGCTGGAAACCTCCTGCGAGCTGGCCCAGGAACGCGGCAAGCACCCGTCGTTCAACGACACCCGTGCCGCCAGTGGCGAACTGCAGTTCGATGCCTGGAACGTGGTGCCGGAAGACACTGCGCGCTGGGATGCCCTGCGTGAGCGCATCAAGGAACACGGCCTGCGCAATTCGCTGATGATCGCGATCGCGCCGACCGCGACCATCGCCTCGATCGCCGGCTGCTACGAGTGCGTCGAGCCGCAGGTGTCCAACCTGTTCAAGCGCGAGACCCTGTCCGGTGACTTCCTGCAGGTCAACCGCTACCTGGTCAACGAGCTGAAGAAGCTGGGCCTGTGGACGCCGGAAATGCGCGATGCCATCAAGCTGGCCGAAGGCTCCATCGCGGGTCTGCCACAGATCCCGGAAACGCTGCGCGAGGTCTATCGCACCGCGTGGGAACTGCCGATGCGTTCGCTGATCGACATGGCCGCCGAACGTGGCGCCTTCATCGACCAGTCGGCCTCGCTCAACCTGTTCATGGAAAGCCCGAACATCGGCGCGATGTCCTCCATGTACATGTACGCCTGGAAGCAGGGCATCAAGACCACCTACTACCTGCGTTCGCGCCCGGCCACCAAGATCGCCAAGACCACGGTGAGCAGCGCGGCCCCGGCCAAGGTGTTCAGCCCGGACGAAGCCATCGCCTGCTCGCTGGAAAACCCGGAAGCCTGCGAGGCCTGCCAGTAACACACCGCGCGGTGGGTGCCGACCGTTGGTCGGCACTCGAGCACCTCGCACCTGTAGAGCCGAGCCACGCTCGGCCACAGCAGGGAAACACCCAGGTAGCGCCGGGCCACGCCCGGCGTTTTGACCCGAGAAGACAAGGAAACACCCATGGCCGACAAGCCCAAGCAGATGCTGCTCGATCCCGGTTTTGAACTGACCCTGCGCCCGATGCGCTACCCGCAGTTCTATGACATGTACCGGAACGCGATCAAGAACACCTGGACGGTGGAAGAGATCAACTTCCAGATCGACATCACCGACCTGCACAGCAAGATGTCGCCGGGTGAGCGCCACCTGATCCACCGCCTGGTCGCGTTCTTCGCCACCGGCGACTCGATCGTGTCCAACAACCTGGTGCTGAACCTGTACCAGCACCTCAATGCGCCGGAAGCGCGCATGTACCTGTCGCGCCAGTTGTATGAAGAAGCGCTGCACGTGCAGTTCTACCTGACCCTGCTGGACAACTACCTGCCGGACCCGGAAGAGCGCGCCAAGGCGTTCTCGGCGGTGGAGAACATCGACTCGATCAAGAAGAAAGCCGATTTCTGCTTCAAGTGGATCGACTCGATCCAGGACCTGACCCGCATCGAGACCCGCGAGCAGCGCCGCCAGTTCCTGCTCAACCAGATCTGCTTTGCCGCCTGCATCGAAGGCCTGTTCTTCTTCGCCGCGTTCGCCTACGTGTACTACTTCCGGTCGCGCGGCCTGCTGCCGGGTCTGGCCTCGGGCACCAACTGGGTGTTCCGCGACGAAAGCGCGCACATGGAGTTCGCGTTCGAGTCGGTGCGCGTGGTGCGCGAGGAAGAGCCGGACCTGTTCGACGAAGAGATGAAGCAGCAGGTCTACGACATGCTGGCCGAAGCCATTGAATGCGAAGTGCAGTTCGCCGAGGACGTGCTGTCCGGCGGCGTGGCCGGCATCTCCACCCGTGACATGCGCCAGTACCTGCAGCACTGTGCCGATCAGCACTTCGCCAAACTGGGCATGGAAAAGAAGTACAACGTGCGCAACCCGCTGCCGTTCATGGAACTGCAGGACGTGCAGGAACTGACCAACTTCTTCGAACGCCGCGTCTCGGCCTACCAGGTCGGCGTGCAGGGCGAAGTCGCCTTCGACATGAACTTCTGATCGAACCGGCCCGGCCTGTCGCAACGAAAAACCCCGGCCAATGCCGGGGTTTTTTGTTGCGCGCCTGCTTTTGTAGAGTCGAGCCATGCTCGACTGCTGTTCGCAAGAAAGTCGAGCATGGCTCGACTCTACAATCAGCGCCGCCCTTCCATCGCCATGCGCACCGCCAACCCGGCCAGCACCGTGCCCATCAGCCAGCGCTGCACCCTCTGCCAGGTGGGGCGCGCGGCCAGGAAGCCGGCGATGCTGCCGGCGGTCAGCGCGATCAGGCCGTTCACGCTGACGCTGACCAGGATCTGGGTCGAGCCCAGCACGATCGACTGCATCAGCACGCTGCCTTCGCTGTCCGGATGCAGGAACTGCGGCAGAAGCGACAGGTACATCACCGCGATTTTCGGGTTCAGCAGGTTGGTCAGGAAGCCCATCGTGAACAGCTTGCGCGGGCTGTCCTGCGGCAGGTCGCGCGCCGCGAACGGCGAACGGCCACCCGGCTTGAGCGCCTGCCAGGCCAGGTACAGCAGGTACAGCGCGCCGCCGATGCGCAGCGCGTCATAGGCGAACGGCACGGTCATCAGCAGGGCGGTGATGCCCAATGCCGCGCACAGCATGTAGAACACGAAGCCCAGCGCCACCCCGCCCAGCGAGATCAGGCCCGCCATCGGCCCTTGGCAGATCGAGCGCGAGATGACGTAGATCATGTTCGGCCCGGGCGTGAGCACCATGGCCAGCGAAACCAGCGCAAAGGCCAGCAGGTCGGAAGTGGCGGGCATGGGCAGTCCTGGCAGCGGGCGTGGCGCAGTGTAACGCCTGCTGCAGGCGCGGCCTGCGCAGGCACCGCTGCCGGGTGACCGTTGCACGCGCATTCCGATGGCCATCACGCCGGTCGCTTAGAATCCGCAGCACCCCACACCGAAGCACCCCCATGACCCCGATCCCCGAGACCGTGCCGCCCATCGAAGTGCGCATGGCCGAAATCGTCTTTCCCAACCACACCAACCACCTTGGCACCCTGTTCGGCGGCCAGGCATTGGCGTGGATGGACAAGGCCGCCTTCCTGGCTGCTGCCCGCTACTCGCGCCGCACCGTGGTGACCGCGCGCAGCGACCAGGTCGACTTCAAACTGCCGATCCGCATCGGCCAGATGGTGGAAACCATCGGCCGCATTGTCGAAGTCGGCCGCAGCTCGATGAAGGTGGAGGTGGAACTGGTCGCCGAGGACCTGCACAGCGGCGAGCGCAAGCTGTGTACCCGCGGCCACTTCGTGATGATCGCGCTGGACGAGGAAGGCCACCCGATCGCGGTGCCGCCGCTGCCGGCCGCCTGAGCCGGCGCTTGCACGGGCGCTGCGGCGCCCCCATCTGGCAGCCATGACCTCGCCGCTGACCGACTTCATCGACCGCGCCCAGCGCCTGTTCGTGCTGACCGGCGCCGGTTGCAGCACCGCATCGGGCATCCCCGATTACCGGGATACCGACGGCCAGTGGAAGCGCACCCCGCCGGTGACCTACCAGGCGTTCATGGGCGAGGCGGCCACCCGCCAGCGCTACTGGGCGCGCAGCCTGCTGGGCTGGCCGCGCTTCGGCCTGGCCCGGCCCAACGGCACCCACCAGGCCCTGGCCGCCCTGGAAAGCCGCGGCAAGCTGCAGGTGCTGCTGACCCAGAATGTGGACGGCCTGCACCAGCGCGCCGGCAGCCACAACGTGATCGACCTGCATGGCCGCCTGGACCTGGTGCGCTGCATGGGCTGCGAGCGCCGCAGTGGCCGCGAGGACGTCCAGCAGCGCCTGCTGGACGCCAACCCCGGCTGGGGTGCGCTGGAAGCCGGCATCGCCCCGGATGGTGATGCCGATCTGGAGACCGATTTCTCCAGCTTCGTGGTACCCGAGTGCCCGCACTGCGGCGGCGTGTTGAAGCCGGACGTGGTGTTCTTCGGCGAGAACGTGCCGCGCGAGCGGGTGGAGGCGGTGCACGAGCACCTGCAGCAGGCCGACGCTGTGCTGGTGGTGGGCTCGTCGCTGATGGTCTATTCCGGCTTTCGTTTCGTGCAGGCCGCGGCCAGGGCAGGACTGCCGGTGGCGGCGCTGAACCGTGGCCGCACCCGTGCCGACGACCTGCTGCAGTTCAAGGATGAGCGGGACTGCGCCGAGGCGCTGGCGTCGGCTATCGAATCACCGGCTGGGTAGAGTCGACTGTCAGTCGACTCTACCGACAACCGTCCCCGCGAAACAGCGATCCATCCAGATGGTTGATCCGGGAGCCGCGCAGCGGTGCAATATGCCCCCCTACGTCGTCCCATCACTGTCTTGAGCCAGCTGTTTTCGCCGATCTCGTTCGGCCCCCTGACCCTGTCCAACCGCATCGTCATCGCGCCGATGTGCCAGTACTCCGCCGAAGATGGCCGCGCCAGCGACTGGCACGCCATGCACCTGGGCAACCTGGCGCAGTCCGGCGCCGGCCTGCTGATCCTGGAAGCCACGGCGGTCGAGCCGCGTGGCCGCATCAGCTGGGCCGACCTGGGCCTGTGGGATGACGGCACCGAGGCAGCCCTGGCGCAGGTGCTGGCCAGCGTCCGCCGCTGGTCGCCGATGCCGCTGGGCATCCAGCTCGGCCATGCCGGTCGCAAGGCGTCGGTGAACCGCCCTTGGGACGGCGGTGGTCAACTGCCAGCCGACGACACGCGTGGCTGGATCACCGTGGCGCCGTCGCCGCTGCCGTTCCATGCTGCCGATCCGACGCCGCAGGAACTGGACGAGGCCGGCATCGCCGAGCTCGTTGCTGCCTTCGCCGCCAGTGCGGTGCGCGCCGAGCGCCTGGGCTTCGAGCTGATCGAGCTGCATGCCGCGCACGGCTACCTGCTGCACCAGTTCCTGTCGCCGCTGAGCAACCGCCGCACCGATGGCTACGGTGGCTCATTGCCGAACCGCCTGCGCCTGCTCGTGGAAGTGTTCGACGCCGTGCGTGCGGCGGTATCGGACAAGGTCGCCGTGGGCGTGCGCATCTCCGCCAGCGACTGGGTCGATGGCGGCTGGGATCTGGTGCAGAGCGAAGCGCTGGCCCAGGTGCTGGACGCGCGCGGCTGCAATTTCCTGCATGTCTCCAGCGGTGGCCTGGACGAACGCCAGAAGATCACCGTCGGTGCGGGCTACCAGGTGCCGTTCGCGGCAGCGATCAAGGCCAAGGTGCGCATGCCGGTCATCGCCGTGGGCATGATCACCGAGCCCGAGCAGGCCGAATCGATCCTGCGCCATCGCCACGCCGATGCCGTGGCCCTGGCGCGCGGCATCCTCTACGACCCGCGCTGGCCGTGGCATGCCGCTGCCGCATTGCGCGACAGCGTGGAACCGGCGCCACAGTACCTGCGCTGCGAGCCGCGCGATGCGCGCGGCGTGTTCAAGACGCGCTGAGGCTCACACCCGCCAGGCCGGCGCGATGCCGGCCTGAAGGTGTTCGAACAGCGCGCGGATCTTGGCGGTGAAATCGCGGCGGTCGCTGACGCAGAAGTAGACCTCCATCGGTTCCGGGCGCCACGCGGTGTCGGCGCCGAACACCGCCTGCAGGCGGCCATCGCGCAGGTACGGCTCGGCCAGGAATGCGGCCAGCCGGGTGATGCCGGCACCGGCCGCCGCCAGCGTCGCCAGCGCATCGATGTCATCGCAGACCATGCTCGGTGGCAGCGCGGCGTCCACGCGCTGGCCGTCCTTCAGCAGGCCCCAGCGCAATGGCCGGCCATCGGTGGGGAAGCGGTGCAGCAACCCGCGATGACCGCCCAGATCGGAAGGCTGTTGCGGGGTGCCGTGCGCCTTCAGGTAGGCCGGCGAGGCACAGAACACGAACGGAACACGCGCCAGCTGCCGCGCCACCACCCCGTCCTCCAGCTGGGCCCCGATGCGGATGCTGGCATCCACCGCTTCCGGGCCATGCTGCACGGCGCGGTCGGTCAGGCGCAGCTCCAGCTGCAGTTGCGGGTAGCGCTGCTGCAGCGAAGGCAGCAACGGCGCCAGCACATGGCGGCCGAACGCACTGCTGCTGGCGATGCGCAGCGGCCCGGCCGGTTCGATGTCACCGGCGGTGACCATCGCCTGCGCGCGCGCCAGGTCGGCTTCGATGTGGCGCACCTGCGCCAGGTACAGCGCGCCGGCCTCGCTGAGGGCCAGCTGCCGCGTACTCCGGTTCAGCAACCGTACGCCCAGATGGGCCTCCAGCCGGTTGATGTTCTGGCCGACCGCGGTGGCGCTGATGCCAAGGATGCGGGCCGCGGCGGCAATGCTGCCGGTCTCTGCGGTGCGGGTGAAGCTGCGGATCAGTTGCAACAGGTTCATGACCGACCAGCTTGCCACGGGAAGATCCAAGTATCGCTTGGTACTGAACCAAGCAGGTCGGTTGCACCCGTGATCATCCGGCCGCTGGGCAGGGCGCTGCCCTACACTGTGGCGATGCGCCCCGATTCCATTCTTACCCTGTCCTGCCCCGACCGTACCGGCATCGTCTATCGCGTGTCCGGCCTGCTGTTCGACCACGGCTGCAACATCCTCGACGCCCAGCAGTTCGGCGACGAGGAAAGCGGCCGCTTCTTCCTGCGCGTGCATTTCGATCGCGATGCCGGCCTGCCGCTGGAGACCGTGCACGCCGCGATGGCCACGCTCGCCCAGGACTTCGGCATGGACTGGCAGCTGCACGATGGCCGCCGCCGCGCACGCCTGCTGGTGCTGGTCAGCAAACAGGGGCATTGCCTCAACGACCTGCTGTTCCGCGCCCACAGCGGCCAGCTGAAGGTCGACATCGCGGCGGTGGCGTCCAACCACGCCGACTTCGCGCCATTGGCCGCCTCCTACCAGGTGCCGTTCCACCACCTGCCGGTGACCGCCGATACGCGCGCGGTGCAGGAGCAGCAGATCATCGACCTGGTCGAGCGTGAGCGCATCGACCTGGTGGTGCTGGCGCGCTACATGCAGATCCTGTCACCCACGCTGTGCCGCGCGCTGGCCGGACGTGCGATCAACATCCACCACAGCTTCCTGCCCAGCTTCAAGGGCGCGCAGCCGTACCACCAGGCGCACGCGCGCGGGGTCAAGATCATCGGTGCCACCGCGCACTACGTCACCGAGGACCTGGACGAAGGCCCGATCATCGAACAGGACGTGGCCCGCGTGGACCACGCGATGGCGCCGCGCGAACTGGTGCGGCTGGGCAGTGATACCGAATCGCTGGTGCTGGCACGCGCGGTTCGCCGCCATGTGGAGCACCGCATCCTGCTCAACGGGCATCGCACGGTGGTGTTCCGGTAATCGCCCATCCCGCGTCCGCCGGGCATGGCCCGGCGCTACCACGGGTGCTATCCGGTAGTGCCGGCCGCTGGCCGGCAACTGCAGAGATCCCGAGGTTGCCGGCCAGCGGCCGGCACTACCGAATCCTGATTTCATCCCATGAAAAGCCCCCGGTTCGGCCGTCCCGCGATCTGTAGGGGGGCGTAGTTAGGGAGCTGGATGAATCGATTGTGTTGTTGTGGGCAGGAGCGCGCAAGCGGCATAAGCGACGTGCCCGGTAGCGCCGGGCCATGCCCGGCGGTCACGCCTCAGACGATCGCGATTCCCGCCTTGCCCAGCGCCTCGCGCACCATCACGTCGTTGGCTTCGGTCACCGGCTTGGTCAGCTCCCACAGGAACTTCACCCGGAAGCCGGACTTCACTGCGTCCTGCGCGCTCCACAGCACGCAGTAATCGCGGGCCAGGCCGCACACGTGCACTTCGCGGATGCGGCGCTCATGCAGCCAGCCGGCCAGGCCGGTGGCCGGGCGCTCGCCATCGGGACCGTGGTTCTCGCGGAAGGCGCTGTACGAATCCACCTGTTGGCGCGTTCCCTTGCGCAGGATCAGGTCGGCCATGGCCCAGTCCACGCCCGGGTGCAGAGCGGCGCCATCGCTGCCCTGCACGCAATGGTCGGGCCACAGGGTCTGCGGCTGCGCGTGCAGCAGGATGGTCTCGAACGGGCGTTGGCCGGGGTGCTGGCTGGCGAACGAGGCATGGTCGGCCGGGTGCCAGTCCTGGGTGGCCACCACCGTGCGGTAGCGGCGCTGCGCCAGCAGTCCGGCAATCGGTGCCACCAGCGCATCACCCTGGTCGCAGGCCAGCGCGCCACCCGGCATGAAGTCCGGCTGCAGGTCGATCACCAGCAGGGCGACGTCGGCGGGCAGGGCGGTCATGGCAGATCCACTACAAGAGAAGGGGCGACCAGCGTGGCCGCCCCTCGCTCACACGTCAATCGCCCTGCGGCGTCCCAGCGTCCTGCCCGTAGTACAGCAGGCCGATTTTGATCCGCTCGCGGCCGTTCTCGCGACGGTGGCGGTTGGCATCGCGCAGCGAATACACGCAGCCGCAGTACTCCTGCTGGTAGAACTGCTCGCGCTTGCTGATCTCGATCATGCGGCTGGCACCGCCGCCCTTGCGCCAGTTGTAGTCCCAGTACTGCAGGCCTTCGTAGCGCGAGGCGGCGCGGATGCCGCAATCGTTGATCTGCGCCATGTTCTTCCAGCGCGAGATGCCCAGCGACGAACTGATGGTGTCGTAGCCGTGCTCGTGCGCGTACAGCGCAGTGCGTTCGAAACGCATGTCGAAGCACATCGTGCAGCGGATGCCGCGTTCGGGCTCGTTCTCCATGCCACGCGCACGGCTGAACCAGTTGTCGGTGTCGTAGTCGCAGTCGATGAAGGGAATGCCATGCTGCTCGGCGAAGCGGATGTTTTCCTGCTTGCGCAGTTCGTATTCCTTCACCGGATGGATGTTGGGGTTGTAGAAGAAGATCGCGTAGTCGATCCCGGAGGCGGTGATCGCCTCCATTACCTCGCCGGAGCAGGGCGCGCAGCATGAATGCAGCAGCAGGCGCTTGCCGTTGGCAGGCAGGGTCAGGGTGGGGCGTTGGAACTCGGTCATCGTCAGGTACCGCATGGACCGCCGGCAACGGCGGTGGCCCATGCATCTGTGCGTGGGTGGACAGGGCTGGCCGGATACCGTGAAAAGGACGCACGCGGCCGCACTGCCCGCACGCGCAGGTCAGCGACGGCCCCGGCACCCTCCCCGCGGAGAGTCCAGGTCGAGTCAGGGGACGGTCGTGTCCCCCGGCCGGGGCCGGTATTCGGGCTGATGGACACGGGCCGCAGCCCACCTACTACCTGCCGCTTCCCAGGCGCGAGCCCAGTGCTGTTGGCAGGATTCGTTTCCATTCACCGCTGCGGGGCAGCTCCGGAATGGGCGCGCCAGGCGCCTTCACCGGATTCCCGTTCAAATCCCTGTCGCCATCAACGCTGCGGCGGGGATACCTTCGGCGTGCCCACGGTGGACGCATCGAGGGCAATGGTCAAGGGTCAATGAAAGCTCGGGGCTGTGGTCCGTTTCTCAGGCCGTGAGAGCGCCGCTTGCCATACTGGGCATCGACAGACGGGAGGTGGCTCGTGGCGGCGAAGTACTGCGATCTGGTCATGAAAGGCGGCATCACCAGCGGCATCGTGTACCCCAATGCGGTACTGGCGCTGGCGCGCGAGTATCGCTTCAAGAGCATCGGCGGCACCTCGGCCGGCGCCATTGCTGCGGCGGTGGCGGCTGCGGCGGCATGCGGCGATCGTCGCCAGCAGGCCGGCGAGCACCTGCCCAGTGATGCCGGTTATGGGGGGCTGTCGGCGGTGTCGGCGCAGCTGTCGCGGCGCGGGTTCATCTACAGCCTGTTCCAACCGGCGCGGGGCGCGCGTGCGGCCTATCGGCTGCTGGTGGTGCTGACCGGCAATGCGGGCCTGCCACACAAGCTGCTGTGCCTGGCGGTGGCGGTATTCGAGATCGCGCCGCTGGAAGTGCTGGTGTCGCTGGCGCTGCTGCTGGGCCTGGGCTGGTGGGGCGGCGGCTGGAGCGGTGTGGCCGCCACGCTGCTGCCGTCGCTGCTGTGCGCCTACGGTGCCGGTGTGGCCGGTGCCGCGCTGCGCGTGGCCCGCGTGGCACGGCGCAACCTGCTGGGCCTGTGCAGTGGCCTCGGCCGCGATGCACGCAAACCGGCGTTGACCGAGTGGCTGCATGAGTGCCTGCAGCAGTTGTCAGGCAAGCCACTTGATGCACCGCTGACCTTCGCCGACCTGCACGACGCACCGCGCTATGCCGGCGAGCCGGACAGCCCGCATGCGATCAGCCTGCAGATGATCACCACCTGCATCTCGCACAACGAGCCGCGTACGCTGCCACTGGGCGGCGCGCAGTTCTGGTTCCTGCGCGAAGAGTTCGAGCAGTTGTTCCCGGCCAGCGTGGTGCAGTGGCTGGTGGATCAGGCTGGCCCGCCGCTGGACGTGGAGGGGCGGCAGTACTACCCCCTGCCGCAGGGCCCGAAGCTGCCGGTGCTGGTGGCCACACGCATGAGCCTGAGCTTCCCGTTGCTGATCAGCGCGGTGCCACTGCACGAACCCTCGCGCCGCGAGCGCCGCTGCGAACCCACCGCGCCGGCGGCCGACCCCGAGCACAACGTGGCCGACAGCATGGAAGGGCTGACCAGCGCCGGGCAGGCTTGCGGTCCGGTGATCACCGCCTTCCGCATCTGCTGGTTCTCCGATGGTGGCATCAGCAGCAACTTCCCGATCCATCTGTTCGACGCCGCATTGCCGCGCTGGCCGACCTTCGCCATCAACCTGGTCTACCCGCAGCACGCCGAAGACGTGAGCCAGGGCAGCGGTAGCCGGCAGGCACTGGAGCATGCCGTGTTCCTGCCCACCGAGAACCGCCACGGCTGGCAACGGCATTACCAGTCCATTGCCACGCCGCTGGCCGCAGCCGAGCTGGGGCGTTTCCTGTTCGCGGTGGTGGCGACCATGCAGAACTGGCGCGACCTGCTGCAGGCGCGCGCGCCGGGTTATCGCGACCGCATCGTGCATGTGAGCCTGCAGGGCGACGAAGGTGGCATGAACCTGGACATGCCGCAGGAGGTGCTGACCCGCATCGCCGACAAGGGCAGCCTGGCCGGTGCGCGGTTCTGTTCGTTCTCGTTCGAGAACCACTACTGGATCCGCTGGCGCAACCTAGCCTCGGCCTACCAACGGTACACGCTGGAAGTGGCCCGTACCGACGACCCGGCGCAGCAGGTACTGGCCTATCGCGCGGCGTACTCGATGGTCGCTCGCGGCGAACCGACACCGCCGTCGTACAAGCTGGGCTCGGAAGACAAGCGTCGCGGCTCGCAGCAGCTGTGGGCGCAGATGGTCGAGCAGGGCCGAACCTGGGAGGACCTGGGCCCTGACCTGACCGACGGCGCACCGCGTCCGCTGCCGCAGATGAAGGTGACGCCGATCTACTGACCGGCGCCGATACAATCGCGCTTCACGCTGCAAGGAGTTTTGGATGTCTGCCCGCCAGGAACTGCTGGATCTGCTTGAACGCCTCGATATCCGCGACCCGGAGCACCTGCCGGTTGTGCCACTGGCCGCGTACTTCGAAGGGAACGATTTCGAAGAGTGCATTGCACCGAACCAGTGGGGCTACGGCCGCCCGCCGATTGCCGAGCTGTACGCACGCCTGGCCGCGATTGCCGAAAAGCCCGAAGTGGAAGGTGTCTACGTGGGGCTGCACCAGGACTGGAGCAGCGCACTGGACGACGACAGCGAATGGCCTGCCGCGGAAAATGTGCACGTGCTGACCCGCGCCGACGCCGCAACCGTGGAAGGATGGCTGCAGGGCCTGGAATGCGACGGCGTCGGCGAAGGCTGGCCGTACGGCCAACACATCGACGCACCCGTGCCCTCGGAAGGCCACCGCGTACTGACCGTGTTTTGGGACTAAAACGCGCCAACCAGGGCTGGCACCTACCAGTAGAGCCACGCCACGCGTGGATGCATTCCAAGATGAGAATTCATCCGGATGGGGTCAGAGCCCGTTGCGTGGCAACCGGACCCACCCCGCCATCCCACTGAATGCCCGCTTTTGCTTTTGAGGTTGCCGGCCAGCGGCCGGCACTACCGCAGGTGCAGGGCGCAGCCCTGCCGAACCAACCCTACCGCCCCGGCAACTGCGCGAACGCACGCTGCATGCAGTCCTCCCGCGGGCACACCCGGCACCCCGGGCCGATCGACACCGAATTGCCCGGGCTCTGCACATCCAGCCCCAGCGAATACACCAGCCGCTCGGCATGCTGCAGATCGCAGCCCAGCGCCACCGCGAAGGTCTTGCGCGGCTGGCCATGACCGACCGGACCACTGCTGACCTGCCGTGCCAGCCAGAAATGCCGTCGCCCATCGGGCATGCGCGCGGTCTGCGTAAGGATGCGCCCGGGCTGGTTGAACGCCTCGTAGACGATCCACAGCGGGCACGAACCACCCACCTGCGAGAAGTGGAAGTCGGTGGCCGAATGGCGCTTGGACACATTGCCCGCGCGGTCCACGCGGATGAAGAAGAACGGCAGCCCGGGCGCGCTGCGCCGTGCCAGCGTGCTCAGCCGATGGCAGACCGCTTCGAAGCCGACGCCGAACTGGTGTGCCAGCAGTTCGATGTCGTAGCTGCTGGCCTCGGCCGCACGCAGGAAGCGCATGTACGGCATCACCAAGGCGCCAGCGAAATAGTTCGACAGACCGATGCGGGCCTGAGCGATGCGTGCCTCATCGGTGAAGCCGGCACGTGCCACCACCGCATCGATCTGCGGCAGGTAGCCGTGCAGGGCCAGCTCGGCGGCCATCTGGAATGCCTGCTGGCCCGGTTCCAGATAATCGGGCAGCCACAGCCGCCGCGTGCCGGCGTCGTACTGGCGCTTCTCGCGCCCGGCCTGCAGCGCGGCCACTTCCACCAGCACGCCGTGGCGGTCGACCAACAGCTGGCGCAGGCGTGGTGCGACGTGCCCGGGCGACAGCCCCCACTCGGCGAACAGACGCTCGGCCAGCTCGTCCAGTTCGGGAATGTGGTTGTGCATGCGGTTGAAGAACTCACGCACCTGGTCGCCTGCGGGCAGGATGCTGCCGGCGCCGGGCTCGCCCAGCTGGAACTCCAGGGCGGCGGCATGCTCACGCAGCGCCAGGTGGCGGCGGTGCAGATCCAGCAGGGCGCGGCTGACCTGCGGCAGGTTGCCGGCCAAGGCGCGCAGCTCGGTCGCGCTGACCTCCGCCAAGCCCAGGTCGCGCAGGGTTTCGCCCAGCGCTTCCTGCAGCGCGGCAGGCTCATCTTCGTCGAATAGTGAGGAAACGTCGCCCAATACTTCGCCCAGCTTCTTCTGAACGGCCGGGGTGAGTGGGCGCTTGTTGCGCTCGATCTGGTTCAGGTAACTGGCCGACAGGCCCAAGGCGCGGGCCAGATCCACCTGGCTGTAGCCGCGCTGCTCGCGCAGCCGCAGCAAGCGAAGGCCAAGCTGCCGCTGGCTGGATGAATAATTCACAGAATTAACATGAATCGTCTGGCGTGTTGGCCAGATTAAGCGGATTCAGGCCGGAAATCGAGGTGGCTGCTGTGAATAATGCCAAGCATCTTTCGAGCCCGTGGGATTGTCGTCATGACTGTTGAAGCGCCCCGTATCCGCATGCTGATCGATGGCCAGTTCATCGAATCGGCCACCTCCCACTGGCAGGACGTGATCAATCCGGCCACCCAGGACGTGCTGGCCAAGGTGCCGTTCGCCACCACCGCGGAAGTGGACGCCGCCGTCGCCGCCGCCAAGGAAGCCTTCAAGACCTGGCGCAAGACCCCGATCGGCACCCGCGCGCGCATCTTCCTGAAGTACCAGCAGCTGATCCGCGAGAACATGAGCGAGCTGGCCCACATCCTCACCGCCGAACAGGGCAAGACCCTGCCCGACGCCGAAGGCGATGTGTTCCGCGGCCTGGAAGTGGTCGAGCATGCGGCCGCCATCGGCAACCTGCAGCTGGGTGAGTTGGCCAACAACGTGGCCAATGGCGTGGATACCTACACGATCATGCAGCCGCTGGGCGTGTGCGCCGGCATCACCCCGTTCAACTTCCCGGCGATGATTCCGCTGTGGATGTTCCCGATGGCGATCGCCACCGGCAACACCTTCATCCTCAAGCCGTCCGAGCAGGACCCGATGGTCACCATGCGCCTGGTCGAACTGGCGCTGGAAGCCGGCATTCCGAAGGGCGTGCTGAACGTCGTCCACGGCGGCGAAGAAGTGGTCAACGCGATCTGCGACCACCCGGACATCAAGGCCGTGTCGTTCGTCGGTTCCACCCGCGTCGGCACCCACGTGTACAACCGTGCCTCGCTGGCCGGCAAGCGCGTGCAGTGCATGATGGGCGCCAAGAACCACGCCGTGGTGCTGCCGGACGCCAACAAGGAACAGACCCTCAACGCGATGGTCGGCGCCGCCTTCGGTGCGGCCGGCCAGCGCTGCATGGCCGCCTCCACCCTGGTGCTGGTCGGTGAAGCGCGCAACTGGGTGCAGGATCTGGTTGAAAAGGCCAAGACCCTGAAGGTCAGTGCCGGCACCGTGGCCGGCACCGACGTCGGCCCGGTCATCTCCTGCAGCGCCCGCGAGCGTGTGGAAGGCCTGATCGCCTCGGGCGTGGAGCAGGGTGCCAAGCTGGTGCTGGATGGCCGCAAGCCGCAGGTCGATGGCTTCGAGAAGGGCAACTTCGTCGGCCCGACCATCTTTGCCGGTGTCACCACCGACATGCGCATCTACCAGGAAGAAATCTTCGGGCCGGTGCTGGTCATCCTCGAAGCAGAGACGCTGGAAGACGCCATCGCGATGGTCAACAGCAACCCGAACGGCAACGGCACCGCACTGTTCACCCAGTCCGGCGCTGCCGCGCGCAAGTTCCAGGAAGACATCGACGTCGGCCAGGTCGGCATCAACGTGCCGATCCCGGTGCCGGTGCCGCTGTTCTCGTTCACCGGTTCGCGCGCCTCCAAGCTGGGCGACCTGGGCCCGTACGGCAAGCAGGTGGTGCTGTTCTACACCCAGACCAAGACGGTCACCGCGCGCTGGTTCGATGACGAGACGCTGAGCCACGGCGTCAACACCACGATCAGCCTGAAGTAACGGCAGGAGCAGCCATGAGCCACTCGATGACGACGGAACTGGACGAAGCACAGCAGGCGTACCGCGAGGCTGCGCGCGACTTCGCACTGGCCGAACTGGCGCCGCACGCCGCGCGATGGGATGCGGAGGGCATCTTTCCGCGCGAGGCGATCGCCAAGGCCGGTGAACTGGGCTTCTGCGGTCTGTACATGGACCCGGAAGTGGGCGGCAGCGGCCTGAGCCGACTGGACGCCACCGTCGTCATCGAGGAGCTCGCCAGCGTCGATCCGTCGACGGCGGCGTACATCAGCATCCACAACATGGCCTCTTGGATGGTGTCCACGTGGGGCCAGCCGGCACTGCGCGATGCCTGGGGCAGCGACCTGTCATCGGGCAACAAGCTGGCCTCGTACTGCCTGACCGAACCGGGCGCCGGTTCCGATGCGGCCTCGCTGAAGACCACCGCCGTGCGCGACGGTGACTTCTATGTGCTGAACGGCTCGAAGGCCTTCATCTCCGGCGCCGGTGCCACCGAGCTGCTGGTGGTGATGGCGCGTACCGGCGGTGCCGGTGCCGGCGGTGTCAGCGCCATTGCGGTGCCGGCGGACCTGCCGGGCATCAGCTTCGGCCGCAAGGAAGAGAAGATGGGCTGGAACAGCCAGCCCACCCGCGGCATCACCTTCGAAAACGTCCGCGTGCCGGTCAGCCACCTTCTGGGAGAGGAAGGCGGCGGCTTCAAACTGGCGATGAAGGGGCTCGACGGCGGCCGCATCAACATCGCCGCCTGTTCGCTGGGTGCCGCGCAGGGTGCGCTGGATGCCGCACGCCGCTACATGGGCGAGCGCCGCCAGTTCGGCAAGGCGCTGGCCGAATTCCAGGCGCTGCAGTTCAAGCTGGCCGACATGGTCACCCAGCTGGTGGCCGCGCGGCAGATGGTGCACACCGCCGCACGCAAGCTCGATGCCGGTGCCAGCGACGCCAACGTGTGGTGCGCGATGGCCAAGCGTTTCGCTACCGATGCCGGTTTCAGCGTCTGCAACGAAGCGCTGCAGATCCACGGTGGCTACGGCTACATCCGTGAATACCCGATCGAACGCCTGCTGCGTGACTGCCGCGTGCACCAGATCCTGGAAGGCACCAACGAGATCATGCGGGTAATCGTTGCCCGTCACCTGCTCAACACCGAAGAGGAACTGCGATGAAGGATTGGCGTACCCAAGAGCACGTGGGCCTGAAGGTGGAGGTCGATGGCCACACCGCCGTGGTCACCCTGAACAACCCGCCGGCGCACACCTGGACCGTGCACAGCCTGTCGGCGCTGCGCGACCTGGTGGGCGCGCTCAACGCAGACCGCGACATCTACGCGCTGGTGATCACCGGTGACGGCGAGAAGTTCTTCTCCGCCGGTGCCGACCTCAACCAGTTCGCCTCCGGCGACAAGGCCGCTGCGCGCGAGGCCGCGCGCCGCTTCGGTGAAGCCTTCGAAGCGCTGTCCGGTTTCCGTGGCGTGTCGATCGCCGCGATCAACGGCTACGCCATGGGCGGTGGCCTGGAATGCGCACTGGCCTGCGACCTGCGCATCATCGAAGACCATGCCCAGGTGGCGCTGCCGGAGGCCACCGTCGGCCTGTTGCCGTGCGCCGGTGGCACCCAGAACCTGCCGCGCCTGGTCGGCGAGGGCTGGGCCAAGCGCATGATCCTGCTGGGCGAGCGCATCAATGCCGAGACCGCACTGCGCATTGGCCTGGCCGAAGAAAAGGTCGGCAAGGGCGAATCCAAGGCACTGGCCCTGGAATGGGCGAAGAAGGCCGGCAAGCAGAGCCCGACCAGCATCGCCGCCTGCAAGACCCTGGTGCAGTCTACCCGCACCGGCACCCACGCCTCGGCGCTGGTGGCCGAGCGCGAAGCCTTCGTCGACCTGTTCGACACCGCCGACCAGGTCGAGGGCGTGACCGCCTTCCTGGAAAAGCGCACCGCGCAGTGGAAGAACGCATGAGCACCGACACCGCTGCCGACGACGCACCGGTGCTGTTCGAAGAGCGCGTGGCCGGCAATGGCACGCGCATCGGCATCGCCACGCTCAACGCGCCGCGCACGCTCAACGGCTTCTCGCTGCCGATGGCGCACCTGCTGCTGAAGCAGTTGAATGCCTGGGCCGACGACGACGGCATCGCCATGGTGGTGCTGCAGGGCGCCGGTGAAAAGGCGTTCTGCGCCGGCGGCGACCTGCACAGCCTGTACAAGAGCATGGTCGCCTTCCGCGAGGCCGGCCACAGCGACATCCGCCAGAACGCCTATGCTGCCGAGTTCTTCGACGTCGAATACCGCGTCGATTACCTCATCCACACCTACGCCAAGCCGATCCTGTGCTGGGGCCATGGCATTGTGATGGGCGGCGGCATCGGCCTGATGTCCGGTGCCAGCCACCGCGTGGTCAGCGAACGTTCCAAGCTGGCCTTCCCGGAAATCACCGTCGGCCTGTTCCCCGATGTCGGTGGCAGCTGGCTGCTGCCGCGGGTGCCGGCCAAGGGCGGCCTGTTCCTGGCCCTGACCGGTGCACTGCTCAACCCGGGCGATGCCATCTATGCCGGCCTGGCCGATGTGCACGTGGCCGAAGAGCGCCGCAGTGCAGTGTTCGATGCGCTGCTGCAGGTGGCCTGGTCCAGCCACCCCGCACACAACCACGAACGCCTGACCCACCTGCTGCAGTCGCATGCCAGTGATGCTGCGACCGGTCCACTGCTGGCCAATGCGGCACAGGTCGAGGCGCTGTGCGAAGGCGATGACCTGCAGGCCATCGTGGCGCGCATTACCGGCCTGCAGACCGACGACGCCTGGTTGCAGGCGGCTCAGAAGACCCTTGCTGCCGGTGCGCCGGGTTCGGCGCGGCTGGCCTTCGAGCTTCAGCGTCGCAGCGCCGGCCAGGATCTGGCCGCGATCTACCGCCTGGAGTACATCGTCGCCCTGCATTGCGCCGCCCACGGCGATTTCGCCGAAGGCATCCGCGCGCTGCTGATCGACAAGGATCGCAATCCGCAGTGGAACCCGGCCACCCTGGCCGGGGCCACCGGCGCGTGGGCCGACACCTTCTTTGCTTCCCCCTGGGCCGATGCCGCGCATCCGCTGGCCGACCTGCGCTCTCCCCTTGTTGAAAGGAGCCTTGCATGAGCCGCATTGCATTCATCGGGTTGGGCAACATGGGTGGCCCGATGGCCGCCAATCTGGTCAAGAACGGCCACAGCGTGCGCGTGTTCGATCTGGTTCCGGCCGCGGTCCAGGCCGCCGTTGACGCCGGTGCCAGTGCTGCGTCGTCGGCACGCGACACCCTGGCCGACGCCGAAGTGGTGATCTCCATGCTGCCAGCCAGCCGTCACGTCGAAGGCGTGTACCTGGGCGACGACGGCATCCTGGCCGCGATCCCGGAGGGCGCACTGGTCATCGACTGCAGTACGATCGCACCGGCCAGCGCGCGCAAGGTGTCAGAGGCCGCCGCCGCACGTGGCCTGCAGATGATCGATGCACCGGTCTCCGGTGGTACCGCAGGCGCCCAGGCCGGCACGCTGACCTTCATCGTCGGTGGCGAGGAGGACGCGCTGGAACGCGCGCGCCCGGTGCTGCAGGCGATGGGCAAGAACATCTTCCACGTGGGCGCCAGCGGCGCCGGCCAGGTTGCCAAGCTGTGCAACAACATGGCGCTGGGCGTGATCATGGCGGTGACCGGTGAAGCCATTGCGCTGGGCGTGGCACACGGGCTGGACCCGAAGGTGCTGTCGCAGATGATGGCGGTCAGCACTGGCCGCAGCTGGGCCACCGAAGTGTGCAACCCGTGGCCGGGCGTGCTGGAAAACGCGCCTGCGTCGCGCGGTTACAGCGGTGGCTTCGGCAGCGATCTGATGCTGAAGGACATGGGCCTGGCAGTGGAAGCAGCGATGAGTGTCGGCGCCTCGATCCCGCTGGGCGAAGTGGCCCGCAACCTGTACTCGATGAACCACCAGGCTGGCCGCGGCAAGCTGGATTTCTCCAGCGTCGTGCAGCTGATCACCAGCGAGAAGTGACCTGGTAGTGCCGGCCGCTGGCCGGCAACCTCATGCCCCCTGTGGGACAACGAAGGTGGGATGGGCGGATGTTCGGTTTCGACCGGCATCCGCCCATTTTTTTCCCTCGCTCGAGTAGTGCCGGCCGCTGGCCGGCATCACCTCATCAGGCCACGACCAGCGTCACGTCGATGTTGCCGCGGGTGGCATTCGAGTACGGGCACACGATGTGCGCCTTCTGCACCAGCTCTTCCACCTGCTCGCGCGGCACGCCCGGCACGTTGATGGTCAGCTCGGCTTCGATGCCGAAGCCGGTCGGGATCTGGCCGATGCCGACCTTGCCGGTCACGGTGGTGTCGGCCGGCAGCGCGACCTTGGCCTGGCCGGCCACGAACTTCAGCGCGCCCAGGAAGCAGGCCGAGTAGCCGGCGGCGAACAGCTGTTCCGGGTTGGTGCCCGGGCCACCGGCGCCGCCCAGCTCGCGCGGGGTCGACAGCTGGATGTCCAGCACGTTGTCGGAGGAGACGGAACGGCCTTCACGGCCGCCGGTGGAGGTGGCCTGGGCGGTGTACAGAACCTTTTCGATGGACATCGGGATGCTCCTGGTCGGTGGGTGGGTGGTGCGTTGGAGCCTACTTTGCCCGCTTTCCGCGTACGTTGGGTTGCAGGGCGTACGAAAAACTTGATCGATCGTCCTGTCGGCCTAGATCGTCCACTCGCGGTCGGTGGTGAACATGATGGTCAGCCAGCGGTCCGGCGAGGCCTCGCCCAGCGCATCGCCGATCTCGTCGCGCAGCTGGTCCCATTCCACCAGCGGCCGTGGTGGGTCGTTTTCCGGCACCACGAAGAACAGCTCGATCTGCTCGCCTCGCCCCACCTGCGCCACGTAGCTGCGGTGCTCGACGAAGCCATGCTTGGCCACGATCGCGCGTGCCACGGCATCCACGTGCGCCTGCAGCTCCGCCGGGGTGACCAGCAGGATGCCGGCCAGCGCCCGGCGCACGGTGCCGAGCGGGGCGATCATCACCAGCACGCAGACGAAGGCAAGGATGGCCGGGTCGATGTACGGCCCGACCCAGGCCCAGGACGTGCCCTGCACCAGCACGCCGCCGAGGAAAGCCAGCAGGTAGCAGGCCGACATGCTGGCCGCGATCACCCAGTTCTTCGCATCCAGTGCGATGAACGCCGAGCCGATGCGGCGGTTGGCGCGCAGGATGAACCATGCCAGTGCGCCTTCGCCGACGATGGACAGCCCGGCGAAGGCGATGGCCGGGCCCAGCGCAATGTGGCGGCCCCCGGACATCAGTGCATCTACCGCATTGACCAGCGCATACAGCGCCGCGCCGATCATCAGCGTGCCGCTCACCCCCAGCACGATCGGCTCCAGGTGCCAGAAGCCCATGGTGAAGCGCTGGTTGAGCCGCGATTGCAGCGCATCGGTCTGCGTGGACAGCGCAATCAGCCGCGCCACCAGCAGTGACAGCCAGGTCATCACCACGTCGATCAGGCCGTAGATGCCGTCGAAGATGATCAGCGAGGAATTGGCCAGCAGGCCGAACACCACTGCGGCGGCGGCCAGTAGCAGCGAGGCGGCGATCGACAGGCGCAGCACGCCTTGTTCGGTGGCGGGGTCGAAGAACTGCGGGCGATCAGTAGCCATGCCCCGATTGTAGAGCGGCGCCATGCCCCGCGGCCTTTCGCGGCCGGTCGCGCTACCTTCGTGCGGCCGCTTCCCGTAGACTGCGCCCCTCCTACGTACCGACGCCCGCCTGCAGTGATCACGCCACCCTGACCCTTGCCGCACATCGGCAGCCGGCCCGCCCGGCTCAGGAACCCGTGTCTTTCCACTGCAGCGCCGCGCGGCCACGCCCGCGTGCGCGCGGAGTTTTTCCATGCAAACGTCCTACCCCCTGCGCCAGCAATGGCTCGGCAACCTCCGTGGCGACCTGCTGTCCGGCATCGTCGTCGCCTTGGCCCTGATTCCCGAGGCCATCGCTTTCTCGCTCATCGCCGGCGTCGACCCCAAGGTCGGGCTGTACGCGGCGTTCTCCATTGCCGTCATCACCGCCATCGCCGGCGGCCGCCCCGGAATGATCTCCGCCGCCACCGGTGCGATGGCGCTGGTGATGGTCGACCTGGTCAAGGACCACGGCCTGCAGTACCTGTTCGCCGCCAGCATCCTGGCCGGCCTGCTGCAGGTGCTCGCGGGCGTGTTCAAGCTCGGCTCGCTGATGCGCTTCGTCTCGCGCTCGGTCATCACCGGCTTCGTCAACGCGCTGGCGATCCTGATCTTCCTCGCGCAGATGCCGGAACTGATTGGCCGCGGCCCTACGGTCTACGTGCTGTGCGCCGCCGCGCTGGCGATCATCTACCTGCTGCCGCGTATCACCCGCGCCGTACCCTCGCCGCTGGTCGCGATCGTGGTGCTCACCGCCGTGGTGATCGGCTTCGGCATCGACGTGCGCAGCGTCGGCGACATGGGCCAGCTGCCAGACAGCCTTCCACACTTCCTCATTCCCGATGTGCCGCTCACATGGGAAACGCTGCGCATCCTGTTGCCGGTGTCGGCCACGCTGGCCGTGGTCGGCCTGCTCGAATCGATGATGACCCTGCAGATTGTCGAGGACATCACCGAGACGCCCAGCGAACGCAACCGCGAATGCGTCGGCCAAGGCGTGGCGAACACGGTCACCGGCTTCCTCGGCGGCATGGCTGGCTGCGCGATGATCGGCCAGTCGGTGATCAACGTGACCTCTGGTGGCCGCGGCCGCCTGTCCTGCCTGGTGGCCGGCGTGTTCCTGCTGGTAATGGTGGTGTACGGCAGCGACCTGGTGCGGCAGATCCCGATGGCTGCGCTGGTGGCGGTGATGATCATGGTCAGCATCGGCACCTTCAGCTGGCGCTCGCTGCGCGACCTGCGCACGCATCCGCGCAGCTCGTCTGCGGTGATGCTGCTGACCGTGGTGGTCACCGTGGCTACCCACGATCTGGCCAAGGGCGTGCTCAGCGGTGTGCTGCTGTCGGCCCTGCTCTTCGCGCGCAAGGTGGGCCACATGCTGGATGTGCAGCGCGACGATGCCGGTGGCACGCAGGTCTACCGCGTGCGTGGGCAGGTGTTCTTTGCCTCGGCGGGGCAGCTGGGTGCGGCGTTCGATTACCAGCACGTGGCGCCGAAGGTGCAGATTGACCTGCGCGATGCCCACCTGTGGGATCTGACTGCTGTGGCCGCGCTGGAGCGGGCGCAGGAAAAGCTGGCCGCGCACGGTGCGGAGGTGACGGTGGTGGGGCTCAATGCGGCCAGCCAGACGCTGATCGAGCAGGTCGGTGGCGCGCGCAGCGCGCACTGAAGTGGTAGTGCTTCAATGCCCCGGTTGGTTCTGGGGGCGGCTAAGCCTCCAGAATTTTCCTGAATCGGCTTTTCAGTGCGGTAGCGCCATTGCAGATGGAGAGTCCATATGTGGCCAGCGCCTTGGCAGACTCGGTGTCATCCTTGGCCTGCCATGAAAGGGCAGATAGCAGGGCCCTGCGGACGCGCGTGACCGAATTGAAGTGTGCCGGCGTCAAGTCGGCCTGAATGGCCGCGATCGTCAACGCTCCACAGATGGAATCGATGTCCTGGAACTGCGAAAAGAAGGGAAGGGCATTCTCCGTCAAAAGAGCATCCACCTCGGTCTTGAGCAGTTCAGCGTCCTGTTCAACGCTTATCCAATGGTCGCTTTTCCCTGGGGGAGCGGCCCTGCAGCTCACGTCGCAGTCGGTGTTGTTGAGGTTCGTGGTCTGATCCTTGCAACGCCCCGGGATGAAGCGGGCGAGCACACCGACATTGAATGCGAGTGCTTTGCCGTCGCTTCTGGTCTGCAGTGAAAGAACATCTACGAAATGCTCGCGCACTCTCATGAAGGTCGGCCCGTTGCGCACAAATCCTGCGTCCTTCATTGAGGCGAAGGCGGTGTCCAAAGCTTGCCTTTTCATTGGGCCTCACGAGGCGAACATGGGCGGGAAGATGACTGCAGGTGGGGCATGCCATAACGGGTATGCCGGTGCGCTGTACTGAAGCCTATCGGCTGAAAAGGAAGGTGCAATGGGGGCTGGCGTCAGAACATGTCGCATTTGACGACAGCTGTGTGATCGCTGTGCCCAGCTCGGTGGGCCCCGATCCTGCACGACCTGCTGCGTTGCATGGGTAGCGCCGGGCGATGCCCAGCGAGCCCGGTACGCGCCTACCTAGATGTTCTCGCGGCCAAGACCCGATTCTTCGGCATTGCTGCCTGTGCCGCGCGCTCGCACCACTGTTCCAAGCGCCTCCTGAAAATGGCTTGCATTACCAGCCGCCAAGGCGGCGCTCAGATAGATGGCGATTGCGACGTCATCGTCCAGATAGTCTGCGGGATCGAAGGGAATCGTCTTCAGCCTGCTCATTGCGAATCCAAGGAAAGTGTCTGCAACCTGCAACGCGTTGGACTGTACCTCACATGGCAGACCACCAGCTTGGTCGAGCTTCCCCGAGCGATGTAGTGCAGGGCATTGGACGGTGCCGTTCGATAGCGCACATTGACGCTATAGGCTGCGACTGCATCACTGCGGCTTCATGGCTGCTGTTGCGGTTGCTGCATCTGTGGCCTGTGAACCCTGCCCAGGGTGGAAGAATCGCCGCGATCGTGCTCCGTTGTGATCCTCACGACGGAGTACTTCTTCCGGAATGGATACGCTGTTCAACAACGCCACCACGCTGCTGACCTATCTGCTGCCGGGCTTCCTGGCAGCCTGGGTGTTCTACGGGCTGACTTCACACCCCAAGCCACCGCAGTTCGAAAGGACCGTGGAAGCGCTGGTATTTACCTTCGTAGTCCAGGCGCTGGTCAAGTTCATCGAACTGATGCTCCTGCTGGCTGGTCGCTGCTTTGTGCTGGGGATCTGGACCGAGACCAGCAGCCTGCTCTGGGGGTTTGTCCTCGCCGGACTGCTGGGGACAGGATTGGCCCTCGCTGCGAACAAGGACTTTCTCCACGCGGGTCTCCGCCGCGCAGGCTTCACCACGCGGACGTCCCACCCCAGCGAGTGGTACTGCGTGCTCGGTACGCGTCCTGCTTTCGTGGTGCTGCAGTTGAAGGATGGCCGTCGACTGACCGGCTACCCCAAGGAGTGGCCGATCAGCCCGGCTGCGGGACAGTTCTACATGCAGATGCCGGCCTGGCTCGTGGATGCGGATCCGCCAGATGAAGGTGCGGATCCGCTGGCAAACCCCGCCGTGGTGGAGCTTCCGCAGCTCGATGGCATACTGATTCACGCGGTGGATGTGCAATGGGTCGAGATTCTCCAGGAGACAGACAATGGCTAAGTTGAGGAAGGGTTCCAACCCACCACTGGACCAGCTGGTCGTATCCATGGAGAACGCAAACCCCAAGCTCCCCGAGGGCAGGAAGCGTCCGCTGCCACCGCCCAGCCCACCCCGGCCGCCAGCCGGAAGCGGGCCCAACCGGCGCTTGCCGCGCGACTGACCGGGCGCATTCAGCCGGGCGGTGTAAACTATTGATCTCACTGGCAATGCCAGTCTCCACGATCAACGCCCCGATGACGTCCGCCACCGCCCGTTACGCTGATTCCCTGCGCCTGTCCGTTGCCCCGATGATGGACTGGACCGACCGCCATTGCCGCGTGTTCCATCGCGTGCTGGCGCCGGGTGCACGCCTGTACACGGAGATGGTGCACGCCAACGCGGTCATCCACGGCGACCGCGAGCGCCTGCTCGGCTTCGACCGCAGCGAACAGCCGCTGGCGCTGCAGCTGGGCGGCAGCGATCCGGCCCTGCTGGCGCAGGCTGCGCGCATTGCCGCCGAGTGGGGATACGACGAGGTCAACCTCAACTGCGGCTGCCCGTCCGACCGCGTGCAGGCCGGGCGTTTCGGCGCCTGCCTGATGCGCGAGCCGGTACTGGTGGCCGAGTGCGTGGCGGCCATGGTCGATGCGGTCGACATCCCGGTAACGGTGAAGTGCCGCCTGGGCGTGGACGAGGACAACGACTACGACGTGTTTGCCAGCTTCGTCGACCGCCAGGTCGCCGCTGGTGCGGCAATGGTGGTGGTGCATGCGCGCAACGCGTGGCTGAAGGGCCTGTCGCCGAAGGAGAACCGCGAGGTTCCGCCGCTGAAGTACGACTGGGCCTACCGCCTGAAGCAGGAGCGCCCGGCACTGCCGGTGGTGATCAACGGTGGCCTGGCCAGCATCGAGGCGGTACAGGCGCAGGCCGCGCACGTCGATGGTGTGATGCTGGGCCGGGCGGCCTATCACGACCCCTATCTGCTGCATCAGCTGGAGGCGCTGCACACCGGCGCCCCGCTGCAGGCCCGTGGTGACCTGTTGCGCGCGCTGCGCCCCTACGTCGAGGCGCGTCTGGGCGAAGGCCTGGCGCTGAAGCACATCACCCGCCACCTGCTCGGCCTGTTCCATGGCCAGCCCGGTGGTCGCGCATTCCGCCAGGTGCTGAGCGAGGGCGCACACCGCCCCGGTGCGGATTGGACCCTGCTCGAGCAGGCGCTGGCGGTCACCGAACGCGAAGCTGATCGCGCCGCAGCGTGACCGCAGTCACATTCCTGACTTGACAAGGCCAGCGCTTTCGTCCCGAATGTTCACCTAGATGAACAACTCGCGGCATCGCCCGGAAAAGTTCAGATCGGATTCACTGCCCCAAACCAAGAATTTGCAAAGGAATTGTAAAGGCCGGGTCCCGCACCCGGCTTCCGGATTTACGACTTTTGAACGAATCGCCGTGCTCGGCTAGGATCGCATCGATGTCTTCCGCTCCCTTCCATCGCCGCATTGCCCTGGCCACCTGCGTGGCGCTGTCGGCTGTGCCGCTGTCGTCGGCGCTTGCGCAGCAGCCGCCGCGCGGCGACCAGGGGCGCGCGGAGATGATGGAGCGCGGCGAGCGCGGTGGCCGTGGCGACGAGCGCTCGCTGTCCGACGCCGTGCGCCGCGTGCAGCGCACCACCGGCGGCCACATCCTCGGCGCCGAGCGCGTGCCGTTCGATGGTCGTGACATCAACCGGGTGAAGTACATGGACGACCGGGGCCGTGTCCGCTACATGGACGACCCCGCCCCGTCGCGTTCACAGCCGCGCACGCCGCGGTCGGATATGTCATCACTACGCGGCGATAACCCCTGAACAGGGATAGTTGTCGCTATCAACCCGTACCCCACAGGCCTCCGGGCCACACCCAGGACACTAGGGAGAGTTCATGCGTATCCTTCTGGTCGAAGACGAAGCCCCGCTGCGTGAGACCCTGGCAGCCCGGCTCAAGCGCGAAGGCTTTGCCGTCGATGCTGCGCAGGACGGCGAGGAAGGCCTCTACATGGGGCGTGAAGTTCCGTTCGATGTCGGCATCATCGACCTCGGCCTGCCCAAGATGTCGGGCATGGAGCTGATCAAGGCCCTGCGTGACGAAGGCAAGAAGTTCCCGGTGCTGATCCTGACCGCGCGTTCGAGCTGGCAGGACAAGGTCGAGGGCCTGAAGCAGGGTGCCGACGATTACCTGGTCAAGCCATTCCACGTCGAAGAGCTGCTTGCCCGCGTCAACGCGTTGCTGCGCCGCGCCGCCGGCTGGAGCAAGCCGACGCTGGAATGCGGTCCCGTTGCACTGGATCTCGCCGCCCAGACCGTCAGCGTCTCTGGCAGCAATGTGGACCTGACCAGCTACGAGTACAAGGTGCTGGAGTATCTGATGATGCACGCCGGTGAACTGGTCTCCAAGGCCGACCTCACCGAGCACATCTACCAGCAGGACTTCGACCGCGATTCGAACGTGCTGGAAGTGTTCATCGGCCGCCTGCGCAAGAAGCTGGACCCGGATGGCGAACTGAAGCCGATCGAGACCGTGCGCGGCCGCGGCTACCGTTTCGCGATCCCGCGCAACGAGGGCTGAGCCGGCTCCGCCTGGCGACACCATGATGTCCGGCCGTCTGTGGTTCTTCCGACGCTGGCGGCCGCGCTCCCTGCAGGCGCGCCAGATGCTTGCCGCGTCCGTGGGCTTGGTCGCGTTCCTGGCGCTGGCCGGTTACGCGCTTGACGCCGCCTTTGCCGATACGGCCAAGGCGAACCTGCGCGAGCGCCTGAAGAACTACGCCACCGCCTACGCGGCCGGCATCGATTTCACCCGCGACCGCTCGCTGTACATCCGCGAGCAGCCGCCGGATTCGCGCTTCGACGTGCCGGGCAGTGGCCTGTACCTGCAGGTGGTGATGCCGCACGGAAAGGGCAATTCGATGTCCGCCGAAGGCCCGATGCTGCCCACCGTCGGCGGCGGCCTGCTGGCACCGCGCCAGGAAGTGTTCGAAGGCCCGCTGCCGATGATCCAGATCGACGGCAGCCAGGGCTCGGTGTACCGCTATGGCCTGGGCCTGGTGTGGGACGCCGACGCCGACCCGGCCACCGAATTCCCGTACACCATTTATGTGATGGAAGACTCGCGCGCGCTGGGTGCGCAGCTGCGCGTGTTCCGTGGCCGTGTCTGGTTCTACCTGGGCGGCATCGGCCTGATCCTGCTGCTGCTGCAGACCGTCATCCTGCAGTGGAGCCTGCGTCCGCTGCGTCGGGTGATCACCGAGCTGACCAAGGTGCAGCGCGGCGAGACCGAGCGCATGAGCGAGCGCCACCCGCGCGAGCTGGAACCGCTGACCGACAGCATCAACGCCTTCATTGAAAGCGAGCGCGAGAACCTCGAGCGCCAGCGCAACACCCTGGCCGACCTGGCACACAGCCTGAAGACGCCCATTGCGGTGCTGCGCACGCAGATGGACAGCGGCGCGGGCGATGGCGCGCTGCGCGAAGAGCTGGATGTGCAGCTGCAGCGCATGAACAACCTGGTTTCGTACCAGCTGGCACGTGCTGCGTCGTCGGGCCACAAGCTGTTCTCCGCGCCGCTGCCGATTGAATCCAACGCCGAGGAGATCGTGCGCGGCCTGGAAAAGGTCTATGCCTCCAAGGGCGTGCTGTGCGAATTCGACATCGACCCGGCCGCGCGCTTCCACGGCGAACCGGGCGACCTGCAGGAACTGCTCGGCAACCTGCTGGAAAATGCCTTCAAGTGGGCCAACCGCCGCGTGTTGCTGACCGCGCAGCCGCTGCCGGCACCGAACGCGCGCCGCGCAGGCCTGCTGCTGGCGGTGGACGACGATGGCCCGGGCATTGCCCCGGACGACATCGGCAAGGTGCTGCAGCGTGGCGTGCGTGGCGACGAGCGCGTGCAGGGCCACGGCATCGGCCTGTCGATCGTGCAGGACCTGATCAAGGATTACCGCGGCGAACTGGCCGTCGGCCGTTCCAGCGAACTGGGCGGCGCCCGTTTCGAAGTGCGCTTGCCGCCGGGGCCGTAAGCCCCCGCAAACGGTAGTGCCGGCCGCTGGCCGGCAACCTCATGATCCTCGGTGGCATTGCCAGGGTGCCGGCCAGCGGCCGGCACTACCGTATTGCGATCCTGGGCGGCTCGCCATAGAACCGCCGCAGCTGCGCGGCCACCTCCGGCAACGCCTGCTGCAGCAGATCCGGTGCCGAGAAGTGATACTCGCTGGTCACCGCGAAGAATTCTTCCGGCGCTTCGGCCGCATACGGATCGATCAGCGTTTCTTCGCCCGCATCCACCTGCGCGCAGAACGCATCGTAGGCGCGCTGGAAGATGGCCGCCCACTCACGCTGCCATTCGCGCGGCAGCGGCGGCGTGCCGTCCATCGCGCCATCCAGTGCATCCAGCTTGTGCACCATCTCGTGCACCGCCACGCAGTAGCCCTCGTGCGGCGTCGCCAGGTCGGCCTGCACATCGGCCCAGGACAGGATCAGCGGACCGCTGTCCCACGACTCGCCAATCAGTTCGTCATCCCACTCATGCAGTACGCCGGCTGCATCCATGTGGCTGCGATGTACGCGGAATGCATCGGGGTAGACGACCAGCTGCGACCAGCCTTCCAGACCCACCTCGCCGAACTCCAGCAGCGGCAGGCAGCACAGCGCCGCCAGCAGCACGCCATCGCCGGCCTCCAGCTGCAGCTCGCCGATCGGCGTGATGGTCTTCTCGTGCAGGAAGCGCGTGGCCAGCACGCGCAGGCGTGCGCGGCGTTCGTCGTCCAGACCGCGCAGCCAGGCCGCACGGCGGCAGGCCTCATTCCACAGTACATCGTCGATAGGCCGCGGCGCAGGTCGCAGCCACTGCAGCAACGACTTGATCAGCGGAACATTCCCGGCAGGTAGCTGTGCCACTTCGGTGCGCGGATGCGCTGCAGCACGTCGTCGTCGCTGCCACCGCCGCCCGTGCTGGTGTTGGCTGCCGGGCGGACCGGTGCCGGCTTGGTGGTGGCGGCCGAAGCGGTCGCGGTCGGTGCACGCTGCGAGGCGGCATCGCCGTTGGAGGACACGCAGGCGCCGCGGCTGTCGTCCAGCGCTGCCGTCGCAGACGCCGCGAAGGGCATCGTCAGCAGGATCAGGCAATGGGCATAGCGGCGCATTGACGACATCCACGTTAAGGGAAGGTGAGTTCCCGATTCTAGCCCGAACCCGGCGCCCCGTTGGAAGCCCCCGCAGAACCCAGCGTGGCGGGCGCCGCTGGCGGCTTTCCCGCATAATTCCTTCCTGACTTCGTGGAAGCTGCCGTGGACGACCGCCAATTGCTGGCCAAACTCGCTGCCGGTCGCCTCTCCGGCGACGCCCTGGCCCGTGAGCTGGGCCAGACCCGGGCGGCCATTTGGAAGCGTATTCAAGGACTTAGAGCCGCCGGTGTGGACATCGAAGGCCGTGCAGGTGAGGGCTATGGCCTGACCCGCCCGGTCGACCTGCTGGACCCGGATGCGATCCGTGCCGGCCTGCCCGCCGAGGTGCTGCCGCTGCTGCACGACCTGCAGGTGGCTTGGACGGTGGACTCGACCAATGCCGAATTGCTGCGTTGCAGCGCGCCCCAGCGCGGGGTGAGCGTCCTGCTGGCCGAACGCCAGACCGGCGGCCGCGGCCGTCGCGGCCGTACGTGGGCGTCGCCGCTGGCCGCGCATGTGTACCTGTCGGTGCTGCGGCTGTTCTCCGGTGGCCTCGGCCGCCTGGCCGGGCTGAGCCTGGTGGCCGGCATCGCCGTGGCCGAAGCGCTGCACGACCTGGGCTACACCCAGGCGCAGCTGAAGTGGCCGAATGACCTGATCGTCGATAGCAAGCGCAAGCTGGTCGGCCTGCTGGCCGAGGGCGGTGGCGAATATGCCGGCCCGGCGCGCGCGGTGATCGGCATCGGCATCAACACGCACATGCCGCCATCCTTCGCCGAGCAGATCACCCAGCCGTGGGTGGACCTGGACACGCTGGCCGGCAAGCCGGTGGACCGCAACGTGGTGGTTGCTGCCGTGCTGGCGCGCCTGCTGCCGGCACTGGAAGAATTCGATCGCGAAGGCCTCGCTCCCTTTCTGCCGCGCTACGCCGCGTTCGACATGCTGGCCGGTCGCGAAGTACGGGTGGAACTGGAAGGGCAGTGGCAGCATGGCACCGCGCTCGGCCTGGCCGATGACGGCGCCTTGCGCGTGCGCATCGATGGCCGTGAGCGCCTGCTGCACGCCGGCGAAGTCAGCGTGAGGGCGGCATGAGCGATTGGTTGTTCGACCTCGGCAACTCGCGCTTCAAGTTCGCGCCGTTGCAGGGCGACCGTGCCGGTGACGTGCAGGCCTGGGCGCATGGCGCCGAAGGCATGGCCGGACAGCCGCCGCACAGCCTGCCCAGCGGCACCACCGCGTTCGTGGCCAGCGTGGCCGCACCGTCGCTGACCAGCGCGATGCTGGACCAGCTGCAGCGTCGCTTCGAGCACGTGCACGTGGTGCGTACCAGCGCCGAATGCGCCGGCGTGCGCATTGCCTATGCCAAGCCCGAAAAATTCGGTGTGGACCGCTTCCTGGCCCTGCTGGCCGCGGCCAAGGCGCAGCGCCCGGTGCTGGTGGTCGGGTGGGCACCGCACTGACGATTGATCTGCTCGACGCGGACGGCCAGCACCACGGCGGCCGCATTTCCGCATCGCCCACCACCATGCGCGAAGCACTGCATGCCCGTGCGGTGCAGCTGCCGGCTACCGGCGGTGACTACAGCGAATTCGCCAACGACACCGCCGACGCGCTCGCCTCCGGCTGCGATGGTGCGGCCGTGGCGCTGATCGAACGCAGCGCCCAGCAGGGGCACGCGCTGCTGGGCGTTGCACCGTCGCTGCTGGTGCACGGTGGCGGCGCACCGGCGCTGATGCCGTTGCTGCCCGGCGCCGACTACCACCCCTCGCTGGTGCTGGATGGTCTCGCCCGCTGGGCGGTGCACCAGCCCGCAGGCTAGTATCCGCGCATGCTGACCCGTGCCCTGATCGTCGTACTGGCCATCCTCAACCTTGGCGTCGCCTGCTGGTGGCTGCTGCGCGATGCACCACAGAAGCCTGCGCCGCCACCGCAACCCGCGGGCGTGGCCGAGCTGCGCTGGGTGCCCGGTGGCGTGGATGCCGCCGCGGCCGCCGAAGCCACGGCTGCCGCGCCGACCGCGCCGTTGATGGAGCGCGAGCCGGCGGAGAAGACGGCCGTGGCTGTAACGCCGGCGCCCGCCGCCCCGGCCAAGCCGGAGATTGCCAAGCCGCAGGCGGCTGAGGCTACGCCGGTTGCTGCCGCTGCCATGCCGGCAACACCGCCTGCATCAGCCCAAGCGCCGGGAAAACCCGCAACCCCGCCCGAGGCTGCCGAACCGCCGCGCTGCGTCGCACTGGGCCCGTTTGCCGACCGCGCCGCCGCGGCCAATGCGCAAGGCAAGGCCGGCACGCTGCTCAGCCAGGTGCGCCTGCGCGAACAGCCCGCTGCCAGCGGCAGTGCCCGTTACCGGGTGATGCTGCCGGCCGCCGCCAACCGCGAAGAAGCCCAGGCCACCGTGAAACGCATCGTCGCCGCTGGCCTGAGCGACTACTACATCATCAGCCAGGGCGAGGAGGCCAACGCCGTGGCGCTGGGCCAGTACCGCAACCGCGAAGGCGCCGAGCGGCGCATGGCGGCGGTGCAGGCCGCCGGCTTCCAGCCGCGCCTGGTGGCCAGCGGCGACTCCGGCCAGTGGTGGCTGGAAGCGCAACTGGCGGCGGGCACCCAGCCGGCCCAGGCCCAGCAGCGCAGCGGGGCGGCACAGAGCCGGTCGCTGGATTGCACGCGGTTGCGCTAGAATCCCCGGACCGCGGCGCTGCCGCCGGTGCGCCACCACGCCGCTTTAGCTCAGTTGGTAGAGCAACTGTCTTGTAAACAGTAGGTCATCCGTTCGATTCGGATAAGCGGCACCACCAAACTCCAGTTGTGCAGCTCGACACGGGCGGCGCAGTAATCGGTCGAGCACTGCTCTCTGCTGCGTCTCTCCCCTTCTTTTCCTTCCTTGCTGTTATCTCATCTTGCACCTGACGAGGTGCGTCCCACCTGCCTGTGCGCGTGCTTCGTGGTCTATGCGCGTTTCTCGTAGTCGAAAATGTGTAGCCATTAGGCTACATTTTTCCATGAAGATCCAGCGTACCCGTCAGTTCGCGACATGGATTGACGCTCTCTCAAGGACGTAACTGCACGCGCTCGCATCCTGGCCCGCATCGGTCGGCTCTCCGAAGGCCATCCGGGTGATCACCGCCATCTGGGGGACGGTATTTCCGAACTGCGTATCGATGCAGGGCCGGGCTACCGCCTGTACTACACCCAGCGCGGCAGGCAGTTGCTGATTCTTTTGGTCGGAGGTGACAAAAGCTCACAGCAACGCGATATCGAAAAGGCCAGGGAGATTGCACGTGCCCTGTGAGCGTCGAACCGGCTGTAGTCGAAACGAATCAATACCGAAGTACTGGAGCTGTTCCATCATGGCCACCAAGAAAAAAGTCGAACTCAAAGCATTTGATGTGGCCGAACACCTTCGGACACCCGAAGAAATGGCAGCCTATCTCGACGCCTGCATCGAGGAAAGCGACGGCGATTCCGCGTTCATTGCCAAGGCGCTCGGCGACATCGCGCGCGCTCAGGGTATGAGCAAGGTTGCGCGCGCGGCGGGCCTGTCGCGCGAGAGTCTTTACCGCGCACTGTCCGGCGAACGCAGCCCCGATTTCGCCACCATCCTGAAGGTGACCCGTGCCTTGGGTGTGCGTCTGCATGCCAGTGCCGCGTGAGGCATCAAGGCACTGCGCTCCACTTCCGCCGCCTCAAGAAGTCAGGTGCGATCAGTCTCAATCAAACCGAATGATGCGGATCAACCCTCTTGTCGACGATCCGTCTCCGAAGGCGGCCACCGTGCCACAGGGGAATACCTCTTTCGCACCATCATGGTTGACGAATGAGATCGTGCAGTGTGCCCGCGTCCCAGGCGTGATGCGGGTAACGGCGCGGTCATTCAGCACGAAGCTGTACCACATGAATTCAGGGCTTATGGAAAGCGCCCTGGGACGCGCGGTGGAGGCGATCATCTCGGCAACAGCGCCACCGCGCGAATCCACTTCGTCCAGTCGCAGTTCAACAAAAACAGGTTTCAGGTTTGGATAGGGTGTGCGCATTTCAGGAGTGGGTCAGCCTGATTCGATAGCCGGGGTAGCGAGGCGTTGACGCTGTGCGTTGGAATCCCACCGTTCTGCATTACTGAGCCCCCTGCACCTGCAACGCCACATACTCCGCCAGCCCCCGGCAGGCCAGCATCAGTCCCTCGCGCGTGCCATCGCCGATATCGTCTTTCTCTTCCCCGTCCACGCGCACGCGCTCTGCGGCGTGATACAGCTCCAGCAGCGACACCAGGCCCACTGCGGCGCGATCCCTGCGTGCGGCGGCCACCGTGTCGCCAGGTGTGCTTGCCGGTCCCGGCCACGGCTGTCCATCGGCGGCGTCACCGGCCTGGATGCGCTGCAGGCATCCGGGCAGGTTGATCGGCGCGGGCGCCTCGTTCGCGGCGGCAAAGGCGGCTTCCAGCGGCTGCGCCAGTTCGAGCGGCAGATGCAGGGCGGCGTCGCCCAACGTGGCGGTCAGATACGGGTAGAGCGTCTTGGACATGCGGGCATCCTCGTCAGGCACGGAGGCGCGCCACGATAGGGTGGCGGGCGATGCGTGGCTTCCAAGACCGGAAATCGATGAGCCGGCGGGCACAGGGCCCCCACGCACCGCCCGCCGTCGATCGGCGAACGGATTTCCAGCCGGCGCCGCTTTTGGGAAGACGGCGCCGGCTGGCAAGCGTATACAGCTTCGATTAAACGGGCTTGGAAGTCCCGACCACCTTTGCAGGTGGCGATTCATCATGCGCACGCGAAATCCCCGCCTGCCAGTCGTTTGTTTCGATGGCATCGGGTGATCTGAAAGGAAAAGTGAATTATCGCGTTTGGCCCGTTTCGAGCATCGCAATGCCAGAAGCGACATATAGAGCGGGGCTGCACTCCACCGCGAATCCGGCGCCGTCTTCGCTATCGCGCTGCCCATCACGACCCACGTGGTGAAGCTGGCTCAACTGCGTGACGCCGATCAAGCGGCGCTGAGTCTGTGTCCCATGATGGCAGTCAGGCATGTGGTTGCTCGCGTGTGAATTGACCTGCAGAAGCACGCCAATGGTGCTATCACGTGGTGCCATCAATCCTCCTGGGTGGGGAGGGACGGCTTGGCCGGCCCGACTGTGACTTTGCCGGAGCCTCCGCCGCCGCCTCCACCGTAGCTGCCGCCGCTGATGGGCCCGGTGTAACCACCGCCGCCACCGCCACCGCCATTGCCATTCCCGCCGCCGCGAGGGGGAGGGCTCGTTGTGATGGGCTCACGCGAAGTCCCATTCCAGTCCTGGCTATCGGTCATTTGGTAGGTCACGCAGTGGGACGCTTTGCAGACGATGACCTTGGATCCTGGTTGGATGGACTCATTGAAGGTTCCGGAATTTTTCTTGTTCGTCACCTGCGTGTATCTGGTCAGGAACGCTCTGGTAGCTGTGTCTGGAAGTGGGGTCTGCCCACGACACGGTGTGCAGGACGCTGGGCCGAACACGGTTGAAGGGTTGCCGAAAGGCCAGGTTGCATGCGCGAATGGAAGTGCGGCGAATGCTGCCAGGACCACGATTGCCGCAATAATTATCTTTGTTCTCATATTATTAAGCCGTTTGTCTATTTTTGGTTTGCAGGATTACCAATCGAACGTCATTGGCAGCATGATTGGTAGATTTCTCTTGAGATTTCCTGCGCACGAATGATCTGCTCTGCCTGCATGCTGCTGGACAGGCGACTTATCGATTCCGCCGAGTACTGGCTTGGATGCACGCGGTGCAGGGCCATCCAGTAGCCGAGGCTCCTGGTGTAGGAGCGCTCGGCGACTATTCCTCTGTCATAGATGTTTGCGAGCGCTTCGATGGAATCCAGGTTTCCTGAAGAAACAGATTCGTCCAGATACTCCACAGCGTTCCGGCGAAAGTCGATCAACCTGCTGGGATCAGAGAGGACTTCGGTGAGATTGCCGATGGCGGCGCGAGGGTTCTGGGCGTACATCAGTCGGGCTTCAATGGACCCTTGAGCGGCTGCCAGTGACAGCCAGTTTTCTCCCGTGATGTCGGTTCGTTGGGCAATCGCCTTGCAGTTCTCGATTTCTTCTTCGATACGCCTCGAGAACTGCTCGGCAAGTCCCATGGATGAGTACACCTTGTACTCACTGTCGTCGCCCGGATCGAGGGCTCGTTTGCAGCTGGCAAGCCTCGAGTGTATTTCGTAGCTTGCTTGGCCGTCGCCAGATTTTGATCGCTGCATTCTCTGGTCGATGTAGTTCGTGGCATCGCCTCTGTATTCGGGAGGCCTGATGTCGATCAGGAAAGCTTTGGGTCCCAACGCGATGCGCGCATTGACCATCGCGGTGGATCGCTGTGCAGCGGTCCTTGCCGTACGCGGATCGGCTATTTCATGGGTTGAAGCTTCATCCACCGACGCCAGAAGTGGCGCGTGCTCTGCCGAGGAGGTATCGGCGTCGGATACCGAGCAGGACGCGGTCAACACCGTGAGCGTGCCGATACACAGGTGCTTGCTGAGTGGCGCCAAGAAGCCGGCTGGGAGTCTACTTAGATTCAATGCGGGAACATCCGAGCCTCCAATTTGGGCGAGAACCTTCGCTGCACTGAAGGGAAAGCGATAGAGCCGTATCCGTCACTGTGGAGAACCCCATCACAGGCGGAAGAATTTCTGATCCATAAGGCCGGGGAATCCCTACGCATGGCTGCCTGTTGTCCATTTGCGCCATGGCGGCGCCAATGCCCTGCTGCACCGCCGCGAGTGGTGTCACACAGCTCTGGCTAGACTGTGCTTCTTTTTCCCCCGCAAGGAGGCACCCATGGCCCATCCCATTTCCGTATCCCTGATCGGCGTTCCCACCGATGTCGGTGCGGGCCATCGCGGTGCACGGCTGGGGCCGGAAGCGCTGCGCGTGGCGGGCCTGCCGGAGGCGCTGGAAGCGCGCGGCGTGGACGTGCGCGACCTGGGCAACCTGGATGGCCCGCGCAACCCGTGGACCGCGCCGGTGCAGGGCTACCGCCATCTGGAGGAAGTGGTGGCGTGGAACCATGCACTGATGGAAGCCAGCTATGCCGAACTGCAGGCCGGCCGCATGCCGATCATGCTCGGCGGCGACCACTGCCTGGGAATCGGTTCGATCACTGCCGTGGCACGCTGGTGCCGCGAGCAGGGCAAGACCCTGCGCGTGCTGTGGCTGGATGCACATTCCGATTTCAATACCAGCGATGTCACCCCCTCGGGCAACATCCACGGCATGCCGGTGGCCTGCCTGTGCGGCCTCGGCCCGGAGGCGCTGACCCACCTCGGCGGCAGCGCACCGGCGATCACTCCCACCCAGGTGCACCAGATCGGCATCCGTTCGGTGGACCCGGAAGAGAAGCGCCTGATCAAGACCCACAACGTGGATGTCTATGACATGCGCTACATCGATGAGAACGGCATGAAGCGCACGGTCGAAGCAGCACTGGCGGGCATCGACGAGAACACCCACCTGCATGTCAGCTTCGATGTGGATTTCCTCGACCCGAGCATCGCGCCGGGCGTGGGCACCACCGTGCCGGGTGGGGTGAACTACCGCGAGGCGCAGCTGGTGATGGAGATGATCGCTGACACCGGGTGCATGGGGTCGCTGGACATCGTCGAGCTCAACCCCTTGCTGGACAAGCAGAATGCCACCGCCGAACTGGCCGTGGACCTGGTCGAGAGCCTGTTCGGCAAGTCCACCCTGATGCGCGACTAAGGCAACCGCCTGAACGGATCGCCGATCCGTTCACACCCGCTCCACGCCCCTGCCGCCAGATTGCACTTCACGCGGCGGCGGCGGGCATTGGCCTTCTCCCGCTGAGCGAAAGAATCCCATCCGCGAATGAAGCGGTGTAGCGGCAAACCCAAGGAGAAGCCCATGAAGCGCGTAGTTGCCCTGATGCTGTTGTCGATGTTCTCGGTGGCCCTGCTGGCCGGTTGCAACACTGTGGCCGGTGCCGGCAAGGACGTGCAGAAGGCCGGTGAGAAGGTTGAGGATGCCGCCAAGGGCAACTGAGCCCGGCGCGGAACGGAAGGAAAAAGGCCGGGGATCATCCCCGGCCTTTTTCTTGCACGCTGCCACACACGGCTGTGCAAGCGGAGTGAACCATTCAAGCAGGTGAGCACGCATTTCATTGCTGGTTGACCGGTACTCAACAGCGACTGCGCGAAGCTGGAACCACGGTAAGAACGCCGTTGCAACCAAGGACTCCCAGCAATGAACAAAGACATCATTTCCGGCAAGTGGTCGCAGCTGAAGGGCAAGGCCCAGGCCAAGTGGGGCGATCTGACCAACGACGATTTCGATGTGGCCGAAGGCAATGCCGAATACCTGGCCGGTCGCCTGCAGGAGCGTTATGGCTGGGCCAAGGACCGCGCCGAGAAGGAAGTCCGGGATTTCGAAGACAGCGTGCGCAAGGATTACCCGGATTACAAGTAAGCCCCCGGGTTTCCCCCACGACACAACGCCCGCGCCGAAAGGTTGCGGGCGTTGTGTTGTCTGCGCGGAGGATCAGCGTGCCGGCGGGTCCGGCACGTAGCGGTTGGGGAACGCCTGCGGTTCGCGCGGCAGGCGTGACGGCGAATCGACCAGGATGCCGCGCGCGCGCAGGTTGCGGGCGCTGTCGTAGCGCAGCTGCAACACCTGCGCCGGGCTGCGGCTGGCGCGCTCGAACTCGGTATCGCGCACCGAGGACTGCTCGCGCGCGCCGTGACCGGTGCCCAGCGCTGGCGCCTGCGGCTTGCTGGCGTAGCCCTCGATGCGGCTGGCGCTGGCATCGGCGGACGCTTCGGCCTGTGCAGCCGGCGCCGGCGGTGGCAGGCCGCGGCGCAGGATCGGCTCGGGGCGCCAGCGGCGCGCTTCCTCGAACACGGCCACGCCCACTACGCCGATGTTGTCCGGGCGGCCGGTGCGGCTGGCATAGCTGCCGCTGGGGCTGCTGAAGACGAACTGCGCCACTTCGTCCTGGCTCTTGCGCCAGCCGGTGATGTCGGCGCGCTGTCCGGGGTTGAGCACGTAACCGGTCTGCGAGGGATCGGCATCTTCGCCGGAGATGGCGTTGACGCCGTCCACCGACAGCACCACCAGCACCCGGCGGGGGCTGTCGTTGTACAGGCGCACGGCGTAGCGGTGACCGCGCTCACCGGCCACCCAGCGCTTGCCCTCGGCGGGGTAGCTGCGCAGTTCGGTGCCGCGGTCGCGGTCGACCAGGGCCATGCGCACGGGGCCGCCCTCGTAGACCGGCGGCGGCATCGGGGCCGGGCGGAAGCCGGCCAGAGGCAGGATAAGCAGCAGGGGCAGCAGGCGTTTCATCGGGCGTCTCCAGCGGGGTTGCGTGAATGAACGCGCCGCAGGCCCTGACGGGGTTGGTGGCGTGCAAGGTAAACTGGCCCCGTTCATCGAAGGTTACCCCACGCAGTCATGACCACCCGAGTCCTTACCGGCATCACTCCCTCCGGCACGCCCCACCTGGGCAACTACGTTGGCGCCATCCGCCCGGCCATCGCGGCCAGCCGCGCGCCGGGGATCGAGAGCTTCTTCTTTCTGGCCGATCTGCACAGCCTGATCAAGTCACAGGACCCGCAGCGCACCCAGCGCGCGACCCTGGAGATCGCGGCCAGCTGGCTGGCCTGCGGCCTGGACCCGGAACACGTGTGGTTCTACCGGCAGAGCGACATCCGCGAGACCACCGAGCTGATGTGGTTCCTCACCGCCATCGCCAGCAAGGGCATCCTCAATCGCGCGCACGCCTACAAGGCGGCGGTGGACAAGAACCGCGAGGAAGGCGTGGACGAGGACGCAGGCGTCAGCGCCGGCCTGTTCATGTACCCGGTGCTCATGGCGGCCGACATCTTGATCTTCAAGGCCAACCAGGTACCGGTGGGCCGTGACCAGATCCAGCACATCGAGATGGCGCGCGATTTCGCCCAGCGCTTCAACCACGTGTATGGCAAGGAGTACTTCCCGCTGCCGGAGGTGGTAATCGACGAGCAGGTGGCGACGCTGGCGGGCCTGGATGGCCGCAAGATGAGCAAGAGCTACCACAACACCATTCCGCTGTTCGTGCCGCGCGAGGAGCTGAAGAAGCTGGTGTTCTCGATCCTGACCGATTCGCGCGCACCGGGCGAGCCGAAGGACACCGAGGGCTCGGCACTGTTCCAGATGTACCAGGCGTTCGCCACCCCGGAACAGACCGCGGAATTCGCCAAGGCGTTCGCTGCGGGCATCAGCTGGGGCGATGCCAAGCAGCAGCTGTTCGAGCGCATCGACAGCGAACTGTCGCCGCTGCGCGAGCGCTACAACGCGCTGATGGCCGAGCCGGAGAAAATCGAAGCGCTGCTCAAGCGCCGTGGCCAGCAGCTGCGCGAGCAGTTGGCGGCACCGCTGCTGGAAGAACTGCGCCACGCCGTGGGCCTGCGCGACCTGTCCACGGCGGGCGATATCGCCAGCGAGGACGCCGGCGTGGCCCGCGTGGCACCGCCGCAGTTCAAGCAGTACCGCGAGAAGGACGGCCGTTTCTACTTCAAGCTGACCGCCGGTGACGGCACGCTGCTGATCCAGAGCGAAGGCTTCGATTCGCCGCGTGATGCCGGGCAGTTGATTTCCGTGATCAAGCAGGCCGAGCAGGGCGACCAGCTGCAGAGCGAGCTGTTCAAGCTTGAGGCCGAGGTGGACGCGGTACTGGCCGCGCTGGCCGTGCTGCGCGAAGAATAAAGGTCGTGCCGGCCGCTGGCCGGCAATTGCATGGGAAACGCCGGCCAGCGGCCGGCACTACCACGGTATTTGCATAGGGAATGCCGGCCAGCGGCCGGCCCTACCCGCGAACGAAGGTCATGGCATGATGTCCGCGCGCCTCCGGCGCGATGACATGGAGTCTGCAATGGCCTGGTTGTCGCTGCTGCTGTTCCTGCCCTGGTTCCTGCTGCTGGGCGGCCTGTACTGGCTGTTCCCGCGCCAGCCGCGCAGCGTGCGGCGGCGCCTGTTCGACGGCACCACCCTGTTGCTGGCTTTCGCGCTGAGCATCGTGTCGATGCTGTGGGGGTATCGCATCGGCATGGCACAGCTTGGTGCCGGCCCCATCTGGCCGCAGGTACTGGCGGTGCTTTACGCCTACGGCGCGTTCCTGGCGGTGCTGGTGCTGGCGTTGCTGCTGCGGCCGCGCTGGTTGGACCGGTAGTGTCGGCCGCTGGCCGGCAACTGCATTCAACGGGCTGCCCCGAGGTTGCCGGCCAGCGGCCGGCACTACCCGACCAAAGCCGCATCGAACCCGGACCGCCTGCGCGCCTACCATGGGCGTCTGTTTCCGAGACTGCCAGATGCGTGCCGATGACCGCCGACTCCAGCATCCACACCATCGATACCGGCTTTCAGCGTCCCGATTTCGACGCGGCCTACCTGATCGTTGAAAACGGCCGCGCGGCCTTCGTCGACTGCGGCACCGGGCTGTCAGTGCCGGCCATGCTGCAGGCGCTGGTGGACGCTGGCCTGGGCGTGGACGCGGTGGACTGGCTGCTGCTCACGCACGTGCACCTGGACCACGCCGGCGGCGCCGGACTGCTGATGCAGCAGCTTCCCAACGCAAAGGCGGTGCTGCATCCGCGCGGTGCGCCGCACATGATCGACCCGACCCGGCTGATTGCGGGTGCGACGGCGGTGTACGGCGCCGAGGAGATCGCGCGCAGCTACGGCCACATCGAGCCGATTCCCGAACACCGCGTGGTGGTGGCCGAAGACGGCCACCGCATCGATCTCGCTGGCCGCGAGCTGGTGCTGCTGCACACGCCGGGCCACGCACTGCACCACTATTGCGTGTGGGATGCGCGCAGCCGCAGCTGGTTCACCGGCGATACGTTCGGCATCTCCTACCGCGAGCTGGACAGCGCGCAGGGCGCTTTCATCTTCCCGACCTCCTCGCCGGTGCAGTTCGACCCGGAGGCGATGAAGGCCTCGATCCGGCGCATGCTCGATTACGCGCCGCTGGCGATGTACCTGACCCACTATGGGCGCGTGGAGCAGGTGGAAAAACTGGCAGGGGACCTGTTCGAGCAGATCGATGCGATGGCCGCCATCGGCCGCCAGTGCGATGGCCGGCCGGACCGTCACCGCTGCCTGCTGGCTGCACTGCAGGCGCTGTACCTGGAACGTGCACAGCTGCATGGCTGTGCGCTGGACGATGCGGCAGTGACCGCCGTGCTGGCGATGGACATCGAACTCAACGCACAGGGCCTGGCCTGCTGGCTGGATCGCATCCGTCGGTAGCTCCACGCCATGCGTGGATGACGCAAGCTCACGCTGCACCGCGATGTCACGACCACGTTACACTCTGGTGACTTCCAAGCTAGCCGTGGTACTGCCGTGAATCCGATGCGCGTGTTGCTGCTGTCGTCCTGCCTGTTCGTCGGTGGCCTGGCCCATGCGGCCAATGACCTTCCCGGTGGCGGCATCGATCCGCAGGCACTGTCGCGCCACGTGCGCGTGCTGGCGTCGGATGAGTTCGAGGGCCGCGCACCGGCCACCGAGGGCGAAGAGCGAACGGTGCAGTACCTGATCGAGCAGTTCCGCAGCTATGGCCTGCAGCCGGGCGGCGTGGACGGCAGCTGGGTGCAGCCGGTGCCGCTGGTGCGTGCGCAGCTGGAGGGCGCGGCCAAGGCCAGCCTGTCGCTGAAGCAGGGCAAGCGTGCGCTGGCCAATGGCGTGGACGTAACCCTGCAGAGCCTGCAGCCGCGCAAGCGCGTGCAGATCAAGGATGCACCGTTGGTGTTCGTCGGTTACGGCATTGATGCGCCGGAACGCCACTGGAACGACTACAAGGACGTGGACCTGCACGGCAAGATCGCCGTGGTGCTGATCAACGACGCCGATTTCGAGGCTGATGCACCGGGCGCGTTCGACGGCAAGGCGGTGACCTACTACGGTCGCTGGACCTACAAGTTCGAGGAAGCCGCACGCCGTGGCGCCGAAGGCGTGCTGATCGTGCACGAGACCGCGCCGGCCGCCTATGGCTGGGCCACGGTGAAGAGCTCGGGCACCTCGCCGCTGTTCGACATCGAACGCAGCCAGGCCGAGGCGATGGCGCAGCACACGCCGCTGCGGGGCTGGATGCAGCGTGAGCTCGCCGAGGCGATCTTCGCTGACGCCGGCCTCGACTTCGATGCCGAGAAGCGCAAGGCGATGCGCGCCGACTTCCGCCCGGTGGCGCTGGACAACGCCAGGCTGAGCGTGGATTTCGCGCTCAAGCGCGAGCAGGTGGTGACCCGCAACGTGGTGGCCAAGCTGCCCGGTGGTGAACATGCTGACGAGGCGGTGATCTTCTCCGCGCACTGGGATGCGTTCGGTATCGGCCAGGCCGATGCCAAGGGCGACCGCATCCGCCGTGGTGCGATCGACAACGCCACTGGCGTGGCCACGGTGCTGGAACTGGGCCGCGTGTTCGCCGCCGGCCCGCAGCCGCAGCGCACGCTGTACTTCGTGGCACTGACCGCCGAAGAGAAGGGCCTGCTGGGCGCCAGCTACTACGCCGCGCATCCGCTGGCGCCGCTGGACAAGACCGCTGCGGTGCTGAACATCGAGATGTTCAGCCCGGATGGCGCGACCCGCGACATCGCCTCGTGGGGCAAGGGCCGGGTGTCGCTGGAAGGCGACCTGGAACGCGTGGCCAAGGCCCGCGGCCGCAGCTACAGCCCGGATCCGAACCTGGAAGCCGGCTTCTTCTACCGCGCCGACCACTTCGCCTTTGCCCGCCTGGGCGTGCCGGCCATCACCATCGGCCCGGGCCTGGACAAGCTGGACGGTGGGGTTGAAGCCGGGCGCGCGCTGCGCGAGAAGTACTTCGCCGACTGCTACCACCAGGCCTGCGATGCCTGGACGCCGAGCTGGGACCCGAGCGGCCACGCTGCCGACACGCTGCTGGTCTACGACCTGGGCGCCGAGCTGGCCAACAGCCGCCGCTGGCCGACGTGGGAAAAGGAATCGGAGTTCCGCGGCGCGCGCGACAAGAGCGAAGCGCCCCGCCGTTGAGGATCGGAATCGGCGGGGTGTCATGTCATTCCGCCGGGGGTAGAGTCGACTGATAGTCGACTATCGCGCGCAGCGCGGGTTTTTCGGTGCCGACAGAGAGAGCAGTCGACTAACAGTCGACTCTACCGATTGCCGATTGCCGATTGTCGATTGTCGATTGTCGATCAGCGGCCGGCACTACCTGCGCCGGCGCAGCAGCTTCCATGCGCCCCAGCCGCCGGTGGCGAGCGCTGCCAGATAGCACGCCACCATCGTGCGCAGGCCGACCAGCGATCCGCCGTTGACGCCGCGATGCAGGCGCAGCTGCAGCGAGCTGTGGCCGCTGCCCAGGTCCACCGCCAGCTGCAGCGCCAGCGCGGCGCAGAACACCAGCAGGGCGACCCCGAACCCGGTGCGTGGCCATGCGGCCTGTGCGTTGGGGCGGCGCAGTAGCCAGGCCAGTGCCGTGGCTGCGGCCAGCGCCGCCGCGATCCACATCAGTGGCGTGGCGGGAGATGCCGCGGCCACCGGCAGTGCACCGGTGGCCGCGATCAGGGCAACGCGTTTACTTGCGGGTGCCGTCGAGCCAGTTCGGGCCCTTGTTGGTGAGGAAGAACACATAGACCACCAACGATACCGCGATCGTTGCGGTCACGTAGATGGCGAACCAGTCGACGTGGCCGGTCTTCAGCGCGCCCTGGTACAGCAGCGGGGCGGTGCCGCCGAACAGCGAGTTGGCCAGCGCGTAACCCAGGCCTACGCCCAGCGCACGCACGTGGGTGGGGAACAGCTCGGCCTTCACCACCGCGTTGATGGAGGTGTAGCCGGTGAGGATGACGAAGGCCAGTGCCAGGGTCAGGAAGGCCAGGGTGGCGTCATGCTGGTGCGGCAGCTGGGTGATCAGGTACCAGCTGTACAGCACGCCGCCGGCGCCGAAGAACACCAGCAGGGTCTTGCGGCCGATGATGTCAGACAGCCAGCCACCGACAGGCTGCAGCACCATCAGGAAGGCCAGCACGCCCAGGTTGATCAGGGTGCCGGTCATCGGATCGTTGCCGGCGAAGGCGCTCTGGATCATCTTCGGGCCGTTCACCGAGTAGGTGTAGAAGGCCACGGTGCCACCGGCGGTGATCAGGAAGCACAGCAGCAGCGGCCGCCACTGGTGCACGAACAGTTCGTACATCGAACCGGATTTCTGTGCCTTGCCCTCGCGCGCGGCCTCGATCGACGACTCCGACAGCGATTCGTCCATGCCGCGGCGCAGCCAGAACACCACCACTGCGGCGACGCCACCGATGCCGAATGCGATGCGCCAGCCCCACTCGGAGATCTCCGGCTTGCCCCAGAAGGTCAGCATCAGCAGCAGGGTCAGCTGGGCCAGCACATGGCCGCCTACCAGGGTGACGTAGTGGAAGGAGGACAGGAAGCCGCGGCGGCCCGGGATGGCGGCCTCGGACATGTAGGTGGCGCTGGCGCCATATTCGCCGCCGGTGGCGAAGCCCTGCAGCAGGCGCGCGAACAGCAGGATCACGGCGGCCCAGATGCCGATGCTGGCGGCGGTGGGGGTGATGGCGATGAGGAACGAACACAGTGCCATCAGCGTGACCGAGACCGTCAGCGCCAGGCGACGGCCATGGCGGTCGGCGAAGCGGCCGAAGAACCAGGCACCAATCGGGCGCATCAGGAACGTGGCGGCGAAGATCGCCCACACGTACAGGGTGGAGTTCTTGTCGTCCGGCGAGAAGAACTGCGATTCGAAGTACACGGCGAACACCGAGTACACGTAGACGTCGTACCACTCCACCAGGTTGCCGGCGGAGCCTTTGAGGGTGTTGGAGATCGAACGCCGCAGGGCGGCACGGTCGTTCGCGGGTACGGCAGGATGGGACGTGGTGCTCATCTGGGTGGGAATCCTCGATGCGGCGCGTCCGTGCGCAGGGAAAACGGCGCCCGGCCTTGGGGCGGCGCGGCCGGACAGCCCTCTTGGTACTGCATGGGCCGTCAACACGGGGTAGCAGACCAGAGCAGGGTGCATGGATGGATGACAGCGTGCCACCGTATGGGGTCCCGGACCATACTCAAAACGTCCTAGAATCCGCCTTCCCCCGGCTCCTTGGTGTGTCATGTCGGCTCCCCCCTCTTCGTCTGCGGCTGCCCCCCGGGGTGGCCTTGTTGCGCTGGCATTGCTGCTGGTCTACGTGGTCTGGGGCTCGACCTACCTGGGCATCGCCAAGGCCCTGCACGGGGGCGCGCTGCCGCTGACGATGGTGTCCGGCAGCCGGTTCATCATTGCCGGTGGCCTGATGTTCCTGGCCTTGCGCCTGTTCTGGAAGATGCCGAACCCGACCCTGCGGCAGTGGCGCAACCTGGGCATCATGGGCGTGACCATGCTGGTGCTGGGCAACGGCATGGTGGTGCTGGCCGAGCGCGAGGTGTCCTCGGGACTGGCAGCCACTGCGGTGGCCTCGGTGCCGCTGTGGATGGCGCTGTTCTCGGCGCTGCGCGGCCAGCACGCCAGCCGCGGTGAGTGGCTGGGCATCGCCATCGGCTTCCTCGGCGTGGTCTGGCTCAACGCAGGCAGCAGCCTGACCGCCTCGCCGACCGGGCTGGTGCTGCTGCTGATCGCGCCGGTCGGCTGGGCATTCGGCTCGGTGTGGGCACGCGGACTGGACCTGCCGGGCCCGTTCATGACCGCCGCCGGGCAGATGATCTGTGGCGGTGTGCTGCTGGTGCTGATCGGCCTGGCGGTCGGCGAGCGCCCGACCACGCTGCCCGATACCGGTGGCCTGCTGGCGATGGCCTACCTGTGCGTGTTCGGCTCCATCGTCGCGTTCACCGCCTACGTGTGGCTGCTGCAGAACGTGCGCCCGGCGCTGGCTGGCAGCTATGCATACGTCAATCCGGTCATTGCGGTGCTGCTGGGCGCGCTGCTCAACGGTGAGCGCTTCGGCTGGCGCGACCTGCTGGCGATGGCGGTGATTCTCCTGGGTGTGGTGGTACTGACGATGGCAAGGACGCGCAAGAAATGAGCATGGACGAGAAAGAACAGCGCCGTGGCCTGCTGGTCACGGCTTCCACCTTCGTCATCTGGGGTCTGGTGCCGGTGTACTGGCACCTGCTCAATGAGGTGCCATCGTTCCAGATCATCGCCCACCGCATCATCTGGAGCACCGTGCTGGTGCTGGGCTGGCTGCTGCTCAGCGCACGCCTGGGCTGGTGGCGGAAGATCGCTGCGCAGCCGCGCGCGCTGCCGATTCTGCTGGTCTCGAGCCTGACCATCGCCTTCAACTGGGGCCTGTACATCTGGGCGGTCAACGCCGGCCATGTGATCGAGACCAGCCTGGGCTATTTCATCAACCCGCTGGTGAACGTGCTGCTGGGCGTGCTGGTGCTGAAGGAGCGGCTGCGCCGCCTGCAATGGGTGGCGGTGGCGATGGCGGCAGTGGGCGTGGCCTGGCTGACCATCGATGCCGGCACACCACCATGGATCGCGCTGGGCCTGGCCTGTTCGTTCGGCCTGTACGGCCTGCTGCGCAAGCTGGTTTCGGTCGACCCGGTGGCGGGCCTTGGCGTGGAGAGCATGTACCTGTTCCTGCCGGCGCTGGGCTTCGCGATCTGGGCCGAAAATGGTCATGGTGGCGCGTTCTTCCACGGCTGGGGCTGGCGCAACGACCTGCTGCTGATCTTCGGCGGTGTGGTGACGGCGGTACCGTTGATTGGCTTTGCCTACGGCGTGAAGCGCATTCCGTTGTCACTGGTCGGCATCCTGCAGTACATCGCGCCGAGCCTGCAGCTGCTGCTGGGCGTGTTCTTCTTCCACGAAGCCTTCGACGCCGGCAAGGCGATTGGCTTTGCCGCGATCTGGGCCGGCCTGATCCTGTTCGTCGGCGATAACATCCGCACGATGCGCGCCAAGCGGTAGCACCGGGCCGGATCGACTGGCACGCATGAAAAAAAGAGCGGCGCCCCGGGGGGCGCCGCCCTGCTTCCATCCACCGCCAGGAGAGAGATGGCGGTGGCGGGAACGCGGGTGCAGGCTCAGAAGCGCTGCTGGTACTTCATGTACATGAAACGACCGATGTCGAAGCCGCCGTAGTAGACGAAGCTGCTGTTGGGCTGGCTGTACATGATCGGACCCTGATGGTCGAACACGTTGTTCAGGCCCAGCGAGACGGTACCGTCCCACGGCAGGGCGTAACGCACCTGCAGGTCGTGGAAGGTGTTCGAACCCACCTTGTTGGTCGGCGAGGCATCGGTGTAGGCCGAGCTGAAGCCCGGCATGTTGCACTCGTCCATGTAGGAGCACTTCTCCTTCATGCTGGAGTAGTAGCGTGCAGTCCAGCCGATGCCCAGGTTGCCGTACTGCCAGTCCAGGTTGAGGGTAGAGCGCACACGGAAGTTGCCACCCCAGCTGGTCAGCTGTTCCACCGGCGTGGTCGCGGCGTTGTCGTTGCGCTGCTCCAGATAGTCGGTATAGGTGGTGTTCCAGGTAACGGCGAACTTGCCGAACGCGGTTTCCGGCAGGCGGTAGCGCGCGCTGATGTCATAGCCGGCGGTTTCGCGGTAGCCGGCGTTGACCAGCGAACGGTCCAGTGCGTTGACCTGGCCGTTGCTGCCACGGGTGAAGCGGCCGCAGGCGGCGTCCGAGCCCTGCACGTAGCACTGTTCCAGGATGTTGGTGGCCGACTCGCCAACGATGGCGTTGTCGATGCGGATCTTCCACCAGTCCAGGCTGACGTCCAGGCCCTGCACGAAGTCGGGGCTGTAGACCAGGCCCACGGTCCAGGTCTTGGCGGTTTCCGGCTTCAGGTTCGGGTTGGAACCGGAGTTGAAATCGGTGGTGGCCTGCTGGCCCGGCTTGCTGGCCACGCTGCCGTCGCTGTTGAGCTGGCGGAAGTTGGTCGGCACCTTCAGGGCCTTGCAGCGTGCGGCAACGGCGGCGCTGGTGGCGGCAGTGCCGAACGAGGTATCGCACGGGTCGGTGAACGAGTCACGGCTGCTGACAGTGCCGCCGTACAGGTCGTCCACGGTCGGCGCACGGAAGCCGGTGCCGTAGGTGGCGCGCACCAGCAGGCTGTCGATCGGCTTCCACTTCACGCCGAACTTGCTGTTGGTGGTGGAACCGAAATTGTTGTAGTCCGAGTAGCGACCGGCAACGTCCAGCGAAAGCTCGCGGGCGAAGGCCATGTCGGCCAGCAGCGGCACCTGCATTTCCAGGTAGATCTCGTTGAGCGAGTAGTCGCCCTGGGTCGGCTTGCCGGTGGTGCCGGCGATCTGGCCGTTCTGCACCGTCAGGTCCGGGGTGTAGCGTGCTTCTTCGGTGCGGTGCTCGAAGCCCATCGCAGCCATGATGTCGCCGGCCGGCAGCGAGAACAGCGAACCGGAGATGTTGGCGCTGGCCACCTTGGTGGTGGTCTGGCTCTTGTCCACGTAGCGGGCGAACAGGTAGTCCTGCACGTCCTGGTTGCTCAGCGAGCCCGGGCCGGTGTAGCCCATCGGCGCGGCCGGGTTCCACGGCACGCAGCCGGCGATCACCGCATCGCGGGTACCGCAGTAGGCCACGCCGTTCTCGATGAAGGACGGGCCGACGGCCAGGTTGACGTTCGGCTGGTACATGCTGCCGGTACCAACGCGCTCGCCTTCATTGCGGTTGTAGGTGTAGCTGACGTTCCAGTCCCAGTAGCGCGAGCCGGTTTCGAAGCTGCCTTCCAGGCCCAGGCTGCCGCGCTTGGTTTCCAGGGTGTTCTCGGTGCCGCGCAGCATCTCTTCGGTGCGATGCGAGAACAGCACGTCCTCGCCCCACAGGTTGAATGCGCTGTCCTTGGACAGGGCGGCGCGGCTGCCGTTGCGCGCCTGCGTGGCGGTGACCGAGTACGGGTAGCCAGCCAGGTGCTTGGTCGATTCGCGCTTGCTGTACATGGCATCGGCAACGATGCGCAGGTCATCGGTGATCGAGAAGCCGCCGTTGGCGAACACCGAGGTGCGCTCCAGGCCGGTCAGCAGGCTCATGTTGGTCTTGGTGTTGGCACCATCGGCCGGGTTCGGCGCGTGGAAGTTGCCGGCGCTGGTCGGGTCGCCGCCCGGACCGACGGTCAGCGACTTGCCGCCGACGGTGACGCTGCCCCACGGCGTGGTGCCGTTGAGGCCATCGTTCGGATGGCGCGGACCGTTGACGTAGCGGCTGAACTCGCGCGCGCCGCCCATCACTTCGTCTTCCTTGGTGCGCTCGGCGCCAACGCTGAACCAACCGCGGTCGAAGGTCTTGCCGAAAGTGGCACTGTAGGAGCGCTTCTGCCCATCGCCTTCACCGTACTGGCCGACGTAGACGCTGGCTTCGCCACCATCGAAGTTCTTGCGGGTGATGATGTTGACCACACCGGCGATGGCATCGGAGCCGTACAACGCCGATGCGCCATCGGTCAGCACTTCAACGCGCTCCACGATGGCCGAGGGGATGGAGGCCAGGTCGGAGTAGCCGCCGGCGCTGACGCCCATGCGGCGGCCGTCGATCAGCACCAGGCTGCGCTCGGGGCCCAGGTTGCGCAGGCTGACATACATTCCGCCGAAATCGCGCGATGAGGTCAGCGACGACGCGCGGCTCATGCTTGGCGAGCCGGCAGCGGTCACATCCTGCAGGATGTCGGCGACGTTGACGTAGCCCTTCTTCTCGATCTCGGCGCGGTTGAGCGCGACCACCGGCTGGGCGGTTTCGACACTGGCCTGGCGGATGCGCGAGCCGGTGATTTCGATGCGGTCGAGGTTGGTGGTGTTGTCGCCCGCATCCTGTGCGAAGGCGGGGGTAGTGCAGCTGGCGGCCAGCGCGATGATGATCGCGTTGCGCAGCGGGGTGGTCTTCAGGGACATCCGTGAAATCTCGTGTTTCAGAAAAAACAAGCGTCCATTCTGTGGACGCGTGGGGTGCTGCAAACCAACGTGGGGGGCCGGATTCTAGAGTGTTTTCATTCGCAACTGTTTGTCGCGATGCTGCGGAATGTGCGTGAACATGAATCGCAACCAACAATCCACAGATGCGCTGTGCGCGGCGTCACGCGCGCTGCGTTTGCGATGGGCAGAGGCATCGATAGCGGCACGAAGCTGGCACGCTTGAGTGGTTGCGACAACGCGTCGCAGTACGCGCTTGTATGCAGGCGCGCAGCCGTTGTGATGCATCTGCCCGCATGAAATGCTCTTCGCCTCGTCATCGAAGGCAGGAGATGAAGAAATGATCCAGCTTGAAGAAGCACGCCGTCGCGTGGAGGCTGCACTTGCCAGCGACGATGAGCCGGTTGCCATCACGCATGAGCACGAAGTGGTCGAAGGCTGGCTGTTCTGCTTCCAGTCGCTGCGCTACCTGCAATCCGGCGAAATCTCGGATGCATTGGCCGGCAATGGGCCGATCTTCGTCGACCGGCACACAGGCGAGCAGCACGCGCTGGGCACGGCGTATCCGCCCGAGGAAGTCCTTCGCCAGCATCTGGCCGCGCGCGGCCCCGCCGTCTGATGCTGCGGCGGCGGATGTCTGAGTTCGGCAACCTGAAAGGGACGGAGCCTTCGCTCCGTCCCTGCAGGATGCGCGAAATGCCGCTGCGTGATGCTCAGGTTTCGCGCAGCGCCGTGGTGATCGGCAAACGTGCCGCGCGCAGCGCTGGGAACAGGCCGCCGACCAGGCCGATGCCCAGCGCCCATTTCAGTCCGGTCCACAGCAGTTCCGGCGACACATGGAACTTGAACACCACTGCGCTGAAGTTGCTGCCGATGGTGGACACGCTGTAGCCGTTGAACAGCAGCCACGCCACCGCACAGCCGAGCAGGCCACCCAGCAGCGCCAGCAGCATGGTTTCCAGCATCACTGCCGTCACCACCGGCAGGCCGCGGAAACCGATCGCGCGCATGGTGGCGATCTCGCGCGCACGGGTGGCCACGGCCGCATACATGGTGTTGAGTGCGCCGAACACTGCACCCACCGCCATGATCGTGCCGATCACCTTGCCGAGGATGTCGATCAGCTTGGTCAGCCCACCGCCCTGCTTGCTGTAGTAGACACGGGTGGTTTCCACGTCAAGCTTCAGGCGTGGGTCGGCGGCGACTGCTGCCTTGAACTGCTCGAAGCCGGCCTTGCCCTCGGTACGCACGCTGATCGACTGCCAGGCGCTGCGCTGGTAGGTGGTGGCCAGTGTATCGGCGTCGGTCCACAGCTCCGAATCGTGCGCATCGCCGGTGGCGAATACACCCACCACGGTCCAGGTCTGGTTGCCCAGGGTCAGCGTCCTGCCCACGTCCATGTCGCGGAACTGGCCCTTGGCACCCTGGCCGACCACGATCTCGCGCAGGCCGGTTGCGAACCTGCGGCCTTCGATGATCTTGACCTTGTCATGCACGGCCCAGGCCTGCGGACCGACGCCGCGGAACTGCGCGTTGACGTCGGTGCCGTCGGACTTGGACACCAGGTTGACCACCTGCGACAGTTCCGGTGACAGCAACGGCCGGCCCTGCGCATCGCGGCTGATGCCGGGCAGGGTGGACAGCATCGGTACCTGCTCGCGGGTGATCACCGAGTTGGTCTCGGCCTGCGAGCCACCGCGCAGCACGATGGCGGTGGTGTCATCGCCGGTGTTGTTGAGCGTGGCCTGGAAGCCTTCGCCCATCGCCAGCATCGCCACCAGCACGCCGACCACGCCGGCAATGCCGACCACGATCACCGACGATGCGCCCCAGCGTTGCGGCAGGCTGGCCACGCCGATGCGGGTGGCGGCCAACGCCAGCCGTCCGCCGCGGGTCAGCAGCAGCCACAGCGCCACCAGCACGGCCACGGTCAGCACGCCGATCCACGGCAGGCTGATCCACAGCACCAGGCCGATCGCAAGCAGCAGCACGGTTATGCCGTTGCCCAGCCACTTCTTGAGCTTGTTCATCTGCAATCCTCCTCAGCGGCCGGCCAGTGCATCGACGATTTTCAGGCGCTTGGCACGCAGCGCGGGCAGCAGCCCCACGATGATGCCGATCACCACGATCAGGCCCAGCCCCATCAGCCAGGTTGGTGTCGGTACGTGCGGCGGCAGCATGCCCATGCTCTTCGGGCCGATCGCCGGCAGGATCAGGGCGGCCAGGCCCATGCCGATCAGGCCGCCCAGGCCGATCAGCAGCACCGACTCCACCATCACCAGGGTCAGCACGGTGCCGTCCTTGAAGCCCAGCGTCTTCAGCGTGGCCAGCTCCGGCACGCGCTCGCGCACCGCCTGCGCCATGGTGTTGCCGGTCAACAGCAGCAGGGTGAAGAACACCGCACCCATGATCGAGGTGACGATCATGCCGATATCCGCGAATTGCTTGACGAAGGCCTGCTGGAACGCCGATTCGGTCTGGGTCTTGGTCTCGTGGTCGGAGTTGGCCGAGATCGCGTCGATCGCCTGCGCCACCCGTGAAGAGTGGTCCGGGTTGTCCAGCGTCACCGTGTACCAGCTCACCTGGTTCTTGATGTAGTCGTTGGATTCATCGAAGTACTTCCAGTTCATCATCAACTGGCGTTCTTCGTTGGCGGCCAGCGCACGGTCCTTGGAACGGTAGATGCCCTTGAGCACCAGCGGCCAGTCGTTGCTGCCGCCACGCGGGAAGATCGTGGCCTGCAGCGGGATGGTGTCGCCGATCTTCCAGCCGAACTGCTTGGCCAAGGTTTCGCCGACGATGGCGCCGGTACGGGTCTGCTTCCAGTCTTCCAGCTGTGCCGGGTCGATCTGCAGCTCGCGGTAGACATCGAAGTAGTTGGGGGACACCGAGAAGTTCGGGAAGAAGTTCTTCGGGTCCTGGTAGATGCCGCCAAACCACATGCCGTAGGCCACGTCGCGCACGCCGGCCACCTGGCGGACCTGGGTTTCCAGGCGGATCGGCAGCGACTGGGTGATCGACAGCCGCGAGGCCACGATCAGCCGGTTGGCACCTTCCACGCTGCCACCCGACGAGAACGCCACCCGCACCGAATCGAGCATGCCGAACAGCAGGAACGCGGCCACCACCGAGAGCAGGGTCAGCAGGGTGCGGGTACGGCTGCGGAACAGCTGCGCCCACACCAACGAGAAGTATTTCATCGCCGTGGCCTCCGTCAGTGGGCCAGCGGCGCGTCGGCCAGCTCGCCCTTGTCCAGGTGCACCGTGTGCGTGGCGTACTCGGCGGCCTTCGGGTCATGGGTGACCATGATGATGGTCTTGCCGTGTTCGCGGTTGAGCAGTTGCAGCAGGCCCAGGATCTCCTCCGCGGACTGGCGGTCGAGGTCGCCGGTGGGTTCGTCGCAGATCAGGAAGGTCGGGTCGGAGACGATCGCCCGCGCGATCGCCACGCGCTGCTGCTGGCCGCCGGACAGTTCATTCGGGCGGTGGCTGCGGCGGTCGGCCAGGCCGACCAGGGTCAGCGCGATCTCGGCGTTGCGGCGGCGCTGCGCCGCATTGAGGTGGGTCAGCAGCAGCGGCAGCTCCACGTTCTTCTGCGCGGTCAGCATCGGCATCAGGTTGTAGAACTGGAACACGAAGCCGACGTGGTGGCTGCGCCAGGTCGACAGCTGGCCGCCGCTCATCTGGTCGATGCGCTCGCCCTCGATGCTGATCTCGCCGCCGCTGGGGTTGTCCAGGCCGCCGATCAGGTTGAGCAGGGTGGTCTTGCCCGAGCCGGACGGACCCATCAGCGCGACGAAGTCGCCGCTGGCGATGTCCAGGTCGATGCCGTGCAGCACCTGCACTTTCTCGGGGCCACGCTGGTAGGTCTTGGTGATGTTGCGCAGTGAAACCAGGGTCGACATGGGTGGTTCTCCACGGAAGGCGGGAAACGGGGAAGCGCACCTGCGGTGACCGCAGGCGTGCGTCGAGCGGTGCTGCCGGCGGCGCCCATGGGCGCCAGGCCGTTACTGCGCTTGTTTCTGTTGCACCTTGGCGCCATCGCGCAGGGTGTCCGGCGGGTTCACCACCACCGATTCACCGGCGCTCACGCCCTTGAGGATCTGGCGGTCCTTGCCCATCGCCTGGCCAGCCTCGACCGTGCGCTGCTGCACGCGGTTCTCGTCACCCAGTACGAAGGCCACCGAGGCGCCCTCGCGCTGGACCACCGCGCCAGCCGGCACGCGCACGCCCTGCGGTTTGGTTGTGGCCTGCGGCTGTGCCTGTTCCAGGAAGCTGACCCGCACGCCCATCTCTGGCACGATGCGCGGGTCCTTCACCTTCAGCGCCACGCGCACCTTCACCGTGGCCTTGCCCCGGTCGGCGGTGGGGATGATGGCGATCACCTCGCCGGGAATCTTCCATTCGGGGTAGGCGTTGAGCGTGGCTTCCACCGGCATCTTCGGCTGCACGCGGCCGATGAAGGCCTCGCCGACCTCGACTTCTATCTCCAGCGAGTCCATGTCCACGATGGTGCCGATGCCGGTACGGGTGAAGCCACCACCGGCCGACAGCGGCGAGACGATCTCACCGGGCTGCGCGGCCTTGGCGGTGACCACGCCGGAGAAGGGCGCGCGCACGATGTTGTTGTCCACACCCAGGTCGGCGATGGCCAACTGGTCGTTGGCCACCTTGACGTTGCGCTGTGCGGTGTCCAGCTGTGCACGCAGGCTGTCGCGCTGGGCCACGGCCTGGTCGTACTGCGAACGTGACACCAGCTGCTGGCCGACCAGTGCCTGCAGGCGGCTGGCTTCGGCGGCGGCCTGCTTCTGCTGCGCCTCCAGCCCGGCCACCTGGCTGCGTGCGGCCTGCAGCTGTGAGGCATACAGGCTGCGCTGCGCATCGGCATCGATCGGGTCCAGCGTGGCCATCACCTGGCCGGCCTCGACCCGCATGCCTTCTTCGATCATCACCTCGCGCACCTTGCCGGTGATCTTGGCCGAGACCGTGGCCATGCGCCGGGCGACCACGTAGCCACTGGCGTCGAGCACCGAACTGCTGGCGCTACCCTGCTGGATGGCCACGGCCGGCGCGGTTTCCACCTCCACGGCCGGCGCACGGCCGAACAGGAACGCCACGGCAGCGGCGATCAGCAGCACGACCACGATGGTCGCGATCCACAACCAACGGCGACCCCCGCCGTTGCTGCCACCACCGGAGGCGGGCGGCGGCGACTTGCGGTCGATACGGAGTTCCTTCAACAGCTCGGCAGAAGCGTTCATTCGTTCCATCACAGGCGTTCGGGCGGGTGTGGCCGGAAGCGCGGACGGCGGCGGTTCCGGCGGTGGAGCGTGCGTCACAGCATGAAGGCAGGCACAGCGATGACGGCAGTGACAGCTGTCACCCGATGACACTGACGGCGGCAACTGCGAAATGTGACCGCGGCGGCACAGGATGGCAACGTCCCCGCTGCTGGTACCGCTCATGGATCCGACCACCCCATCGCTGGCCCGCTGCAGCGGTACCGCCAAGCGTACCGTGATCTGCGGCGGGTTGCGCCGGTGCCATCTTGCCGGCGGTGGCGCCTGCGCGCAGCCAGCCGAACTGGCATGATCGGCGGCGATCATCCCCGCCTGGAACCGCCTGTGCCGTCTACCTGGCTTGCCTCCCTGCTGCGCCCCGCGCCGGACTCGGCGGTGGCCGAGACGCTGCGCCGGGGAAAATCACCCTGGAGCGAGGCGATCCACCTGCTGTGGTCGGTGTGGATCTTCCTGACGCCCTTGCTCGGCCATGGCTTCACCCTGCGCTGGCTGCTGCTTACAGTGGCCAGCTATCCGGTGTTCCTGCTGCTGTACGCCAAGGTGATGGTGGCGCCACGCCATCACGCGCCGCGCTATGCCCTGGGCCTGATCGGGATGTCGCTGGTGCTGCTGCCGTGGTACCCGTCCGGGTTGACCTACTTCGTGTTCGGCTGCGTGCTGCTGCGGGTGAGCGGACGCGGCGGCTGGTGGCAGTACCTGCTGCAGCTCACTGGCCTGAACCTCCTGTTCTGCGGCCTCGCACTGCTGTTCCAGTACCCGTGGCAGAGCCTGGTCTGGATCCCCGCCGTGTCCTATATCGTCGGGCTGGTCGTGAACGTGGAGGCACTCAACCAGCAGAAGGATGCGGCACTGCAGCTGTCGCAGGACGAGGTGCGGCGGCTCGCAGCCACCGCCGAGCGCGAACGCATCGGCCGCGACCTGCACGACCTGCTCGGCCACACCCTGTCGTTGATCACGTTGAAGCTGGAACTGGCCCGCAAGCTGCACGATCGCGGCGACGCGCGGGCGCGGCAGGAAATCGGCGAAGCCGAGGACATTGCCCGCGAAGCGCTGGCGCAGGTGCGCAGCGCGGTCACCGGTATCCGCGCCAGTGACCTGGCCGGTGAGTTGGCGTCGGCGCGGCTGCTGCTGGAGTGCCAGCAGGTCCACCTTCAATACGCACCACCACCGGCGATGCCGGTGGATGTCGAACGCGGTCTGGCGCTGGTGCTGCGCGAGGCCGCGACCAACATCGTGCGCCATGCACAGGCGACACAGGCACGGGTGGAATTCATGCTGGAAGGACGCATGCTGGCGATGCAGATCCGCGATGATGGTCGTGGCGGCGTGCAGGCCGAGGGCAACGGGTTGTGCGGCATGCGCGAACGCGTGGCCGCCCTGGGGGGCAACCTTCAGGTTCAGTCCGCAAAGGGCGAGGGCACGCTGCTGACCGTGCGCGTGCCACTGGCTGCCGCGACCACACCGTTGCCGCCAGGCACGCCGTCGTCGCTGGTGCAGGACGGTGCCGCATGATCCGCATCCTGCTGGCCGAGGACCAGGCGATGGTGCGCGGCGCACTGTCGGCGCTGCTGGGGTTGGAGCCTGATATCGAGGTGCTGGGCAGCGCCGCCGACGGCGAAACCGCGTGGCGCATGCTGCAGCAGCTGAAGCCGGACATCCTGGTCACCGACATCGAGATGCCGGGCCTGTCCGGGCTCGAGCTTGCCCAGCGCATCGCGCGTCACGAGCTGCCGATCAAGGTGGTGATCGTGACCACCTTCGCCCGTGCCGGTTTCCTGCGCCGCGCGCTGGAAGCCGGCGTGCTGGGCTACCTGCTGAAGGATGCACCGGCCGAGAACCTGGCCGATGCCCTGCGCAAGGTGAAACAGGGCATCCGCGCGATCGACCCGCAGCTGGCACTGGATGCGTGGTCGCAGGCCGACCCGCTGACCGACCGCGAGCGCCGCGTGCTGCGGCTGGCGGGCGAGGGCCGCACCGCCAGCGAGATCGCCGAGCAGCTGGGGTTGTCGCACGGTACGGTGCGCAATTACCTGTCCGAGTGCATCGGCAAGCTGGGTGTGGCCAACCGGATCGAGGCGTACCGGCTGGCGCGGCAGAAGGGATGGCTGTAGGGGCGTGCGCCGACGCACTGGTAGCGCCGGGCGCTGCCCGGCGGATCATTTCCGCGACCGCGGAGAGGTGTCACTTTCTTTGCTCGTGCAAAGAAAGT
>NZ_CVIW01000006.1:0-93047 GCF_001499715.1 Stenotrophomonas thermophila
CGACGCTACTAGGTGCCGGGCACAGCCGGCCACCCCTGCCTGCCTCAGAACTTCCAGCGCAGGCTGGCCGACACGAAGCGCGGCTCGCCGTAGTTGTTGTAGTCCAGGTTCGCCCAGTAGCTCTTGTCCAGCGCGTTGCGCACGCTCAGCGTCGCCGTCCAGTTGTCGCTGATGCGGTAGTTGGCGTTGAACTGCACCAGCATGTAGGCCGGCTGGTTCACCGTGACCGTGCCGCCCAGCGGGTAGGCAATGTTGTAGCCCTGCACCTTGCTCTGCCACTGCAGGCCGCCGCCAACGCTCAGGCGTTCCAGCGCGCCGCGCAGCTGCAGTTGGGTGTTGAGCTGCAACAGATCCTTCGGCGGGTTGGCGTACAGCAGGTCAGTGGCCGCGCGGGTGACCTTGACGTGGGTGTAGCCGGCATTGACCGTCCAGCCCGGCAGGATCTCGCCGTTGACGTCCATCTCCCAGCCGCGCGCCTTGGTGCCGTTGACGCCGATGTAGGCCGAGGTGCCATCGCTGAGCGAACCCTCCGGCACGCCCATGTCGCGCACCGCGTAGTTGTCCTGCTTGGCCTCGAACACGGCGGCATTGGCGGTCAGGCGGCCATCGAACCACTGCGTCTTGATGCCCGCTTCCAGGTTGGAGCCCTGTACCGGCGCCAACAGGTTTTCGTTGCGGTCCTTGTAGTTCTGCGGATTGAAGATCTCGGTGTAGCTGGCATAGGCCGACACGTTCGGCGTGATCTCGTAGACCAGGCCCACGTACGGAGTGACTTCATCGCTCACCTTGTACGCACCGCTGGTGCCGGTATAGGCGCCGGCAGCGTTGTACGAGCGGCTGAGAGTTTCCCACCGGCTCAGGCGTGCGCCGGCAATCAGCGACAACGGATCGGCCAGGCGGAGGCGGGTGGCCAGGTAGACGCCGCTCTGCGTGGTCTTGGCTACGCGGCGCGCGCCGGTGCGGCGGTAGGTCACTTCGGAGATGTCGCCGTTCCAGTTGTACACGTTGGGAATGTAGTAGCAGCGCTCGCCGCCGCAGCGTGCCCAGTCGTTCGGGAAGTTCAGTGCAAGCGTGTTGGTGGTGCCTTCCAGGTCCGACCACTGTGCGCCAACGGTGAGGTCGTGCTCGCGGCCGAACAGGTCGAAGCTGCCGGTCAGGTAGGCATCGACGTTGCGCCGGGTGTCCTTCGAATCACCGGCGGCCGCGCGCAGGTAGATGCCCGCGCCGGTCACCGGGTCCGGGTTGCCGGTGCCGTACAGGCGCACGTTCTGCACATTGCCGCGGGTGTAGGCGGTGTTGACCTTCAACAGCCAGTTGTCGCCGAAACGCTTTTCCAGGTTGGCGAAGGCGGTGTTGCTCTCGCGCTTCCAGTAGCTCCATTTCGGCGACAGGTTGGTCGAGCGCGGCAGGTGCGCGAAATTGCCCTGGCTGTCGAAGAACGGCACGGTGCCCCAGGTCGAGCCGGTCGGGTTGTTGTCCTGGGTCTGGTAGCCGAGGGTGAGCGTGGTGCTGTCGGTGACGTCGCCTTCTAGTACCGCCATGCCGGCCATCTTGTTCTCGTCGTAACGGTCGTAATACAGGCCACGATCGGTATAGGCGGCGACCACGCGGCTGCGGAAGCGGCCGTCATCGGTCAGCGGCGCAGTCACGTCCGCTTCCATGCGGCTATAGTCCCAGCTGCCCGCGCTGACCGCGAACGAGGCATCGAATTCCTTGCCCGGACGCTTGCGCAGCAGATTGACCGTGGCCGACGGCACACCCGCACCACTGAGCAGGCCGTTGGCACCGCGGATCACTTCGATGCGGTCGTAGAAGGCGGTGTCGTATTCCTGGTTGGTGGACCCGCTGTAAGTGGGGATGCCGTCGACCTGGAAGTCGGTGATGGCGAAGCCGCGCGCGTAGTACAGCGGGCGCTGCGTGTCATAGAAGGACACGCTGACGCCGGTCACGTTGCGCATCACGTCGTTGATGCTGAACAGCGATTCGTCCTGCAGGCGCTGCAGGCTGATCGCAGTGGCCGACTGCGGGGTTTCCTGCAGGGTGATCGGCAGGCGCGTAGTGCTGGCCGGCGGAGCGGACTGCTCGGCACGCACGCTGACCCGGTCCAGGGTCTTGGCATCGGCTGAGCCGTCGGCGGCAGCAAACGCGCTGGGCGCCGCCAGCAGGGTCAACGACGAAAGCAGGGCAGCCGGCAGCAGCGCGCGGCGGGGCAGGCGGTTACGCAGGGTCAAGGACATGGTGGGCTCGAGGCTTGGAAGCGGGGAAGGTGGCGATAGTCGTCCAGTACCCGGGGCGGCGGCTTCGGGCACATCAGGTCCATCTGGGAGGGCGCGGTCACTGCGCAGGGCGCAAATGTAAATAATTCTTAACAACATTACAATTCGTATCAGTGCGCATGGGCGTCCAGGCGCCGGGCACGGCCGTCTGTAGAGCCGAGCCCATGCTCGGCTGCTTTTGGCTGGAGCCGAGCATGCGCTCGGCTCTACACCAGGGAGCCGCCCAAAACGAACGGCCACCCGAAGGTGGCCGTCCGTCTGCATCGAAAGGAACGTGCGGGCTTACAGCGCCTGCAGTTCCTCATTGGCGTTGCGCTTTTCCTTGGCCTGCGCAGGCGCCGTGGCCGCAGCGGGCGATGCCGCGTTCGCATCCACCGGCACCTCCAGATACGGCAGGTGCAGGGTCTGGCTGGTCAGCGTGCGGATCTCGTTGACCAGCGCCGCACTGTCGTTGAGCTTGCGCCCATACGACGGCACGATCTCGCGCAGGCGGGTTTCCCAGCCGGCCTTCATCTGGTCCGGGAAGGCCTTGGCCATCAGGTCCAGCATGATCGGCGGCGAGGTCGACGCACCCGGCGACGCGCCGAGCAGGGCGGCAAGGGTGTGGTCCTTGTCGGTCACGATCTCGGTGCCGAACTGCAGCACCGCGCCCTTCAGCGGATCACGCTTGATGATCTGCACGCGCTGGCCGGCGGTGATCAACTTCCAGTCACCCGGCTTGGCATTGGGGAAGTACTTGACCAGCTCGGCCTGGCGGTCCGCATCGTTCAGGCGCGCCTGGCCCATCAGGTACTGCACCAGGTCCAGGTTGTCCTTGCCCACTTCCAGCATCGGGCCGACGTTGTTGTGGGTGACCGAGGAATACAGGTCCCACCACGAGCCGTGCTTGAGGAACTTGGTGCTGTACAGCGCGAACGGCCCGAACAGCACCACCGGCTTGCCGTCCAGCTTGCGCGCATCCAGGTGCGGCACCGACATCGGCGGCGAACCGGTCTCGGCCATGCCGTAGGCCTTCACGCCATGGCGCGAGGTCACGTCCTGGCCCTGGAAGGCGAGGAACTGGCCACCGACCGGGAAGCCGGCATAGTCCTTCGACTCGGGAATGCCCGACATCTGCAGCAGCTTGAGCGCGGCGCCACCGGCACCGATGAACACGAAGCGGGCGTGGGTGGTGGTCTCGGTGCCGGCCTTGAGATCCTTCACCGTCACGTTCCAGCTCTTGTCGGCGTTCTGCCGCAGCGCGGTCACTTCATGGTTCAGGTGCAGGCTGAAGTTCGGGCTGCGCTGCAGGCCGGCGGTCAGCTGGCGGGTGATCACGCCGAAATTGACGTCGGTGCCCAGCGGCATCCAGGTCGCGGCAACCTTCTGTTTCGGGTCACGGCCTTCCATCAGCAGCGGGGCCCAGTGTTTGATCTGCGCCGGATCCTCGGAGTACTGCATGCCGTAGAACAGCGGATTCTTGACCAGGGCCTGCTGGCGCTTGTGCAGGTAGGCGATGTTGTCATCGCCCCAGACGAAGCTCATGTGCGGCGTCGGGTTGATGAAGTCGCTGGGCTGGCTCAGCCGGCCTTCCTTCACCTGGTGCGACCAGAACTGGCGCGAGACTTCGAACGACTCGGCGATGCCGACCGCGCGCTTGGTCTCGATGCTGCCATCGGGCAGCTCCGGGGTGTAGTTCAGTTCGGCGAAGGCCGAATGGCCGGTGCCGGCGTTGTTCCAGCCATCGGAGCTTTCACCGGCGACGCCGTCGAGGCGTTCGTAGACCTGGATGTTCCAGTCCGGCTGCAGTTCCTGCAGGTAGGTGGCCAGGGTGATGCTCATGATGCCGGCGCCGACCAGCACAACATCGACGGGCTTGTCGTTGCTGGCGGCGGGCACCGAGCGCTGGGTCAGCGGCCAGTACAGGAACAGCGCGGCGGCCAGCAACAGCAGCACGAGCAGGGCGAGAAGAGCCTTGCCAAATTTCTTCATGGGGGCGGGATCGTTGGCGGAGGGGAAGGGGTCAGGATGCGCGTGGGGCAGGGAAAGGGCGTGAAGAAACAACGCCTTGCAGCATCCAAGTGCGATTCTAACCGGATCCGGTCCGTTTTTGATGCAACGCAGCATCCGGCGTTTCGCGCCATCCTCACCCGGTAGCACCGGGTGATACCGGCGAACGAAGCCTTGCCAGTGTCAGGCCATCCCTGGCGACAGCTTCACTCAGACCAGCTCAAGAATCTCGTCACCGGCCTCATCAATCTCGCCGGTCGGGCGCCAGCCCAGGCGCCGGTAGAAGCCATGCGAGCGCGAGCGTGGGTCGGCCGAACAGGCCAGGAACAGGCGTTGGTGGCCGGCATCGCGGGTCAGGCTGACCACGTCCTGCAGCAGCTGGCGACCGAGGCCGCGGCCTTCATACTCGGGCAGCAGGGCCAGCACCAGCACCTCGCCGCTGTCGCGGTCGGCGAAGCAGTAGCCAGCCATGCGCTCGCCCTCCCAAGCGACGCGGCCGATCGAATCGCCCTGGGCGATGCCGGCCGCCCAGCTGTCCTCGGTGATGCCCAGCTCTGCCAACTGCGCGGCGCTGAAGGCGTTTTCGCGGGTGCGCCCGCGCAGGTCGATGCAGGCGGCGGCATCTTCGGGGCGCGCATCGCGCACGGCTATCGGCATACCGGACATCCTTGTAGTGATTGGCCCGCCAGTATCCGCATCACGCATGGACCCGGTGTGGAGGGTTGATGGAGATTGGATGGAGCAAAAAGGGGACGGAGGGGATCAAGTTGTCTTTGCCCGATGTGTCGCTTGGGCCTTATACGACTTAATCCCCTCCGTCCCCTTTTCAGCGCTTGCGCCGGATCAGTGCCGAGGAGGCCTCCAGCACCGCGCGGGTCAGCAAGGCCATGGTCTGCACGTCGCCCTTCCAATGCTGCCAGTACAGCGGCACGTCTTCCCACGCGCGCTGGCGCACGTAGACCAGGCGGCCCGCGTCCAGGTGCCGCTTGACCAGCGGCAACGGATTCATCGTCCAGCCCATGCCGCCGAGGTTGGCCTGCACGAAGGCGCGGGTGGACGGAATCCACCAGGTCGGCGCGGTGCTGGGCAGGTCGTCGCCGGCCATGCGCCGGGCGAAGCGCGACTGCATGTCGTCCTTGCGGTTGAATACCAGCACCGGGGCCTGCGCCAGCGCCTGCGCGGTTACGCCCTTGGCGAAATGGCGCTCGCGGAACTCGGGGGTACAGGTCGCCGCGTAGCGGATGCTGCCCAGCGCGTGGATCTGGCAGCCCTGCACCGGCTCATCCAGGGTGGTCACCGCGCCCAGCACCGTGCCCTGGCGCAGCAGTTCGACGGTGTGGTCCTGGTCTTCCACGCGCAGGTCCAGGGTGGTGCCGGTGCTCTGCGCGAACTGCGAGGCGGCCTGCGGGAACCAGGTCTCCAGGCTGTCGTGGTTCACCGCCACCGGGATGCTTGCCTGGGGCAGGTCCTCGTCGGCCAGGCCCATACGGTGCAGGGCATCGTGTTCGAGCAGGGCGGTCTGCTCGGCCAGCTGCACCAGCACTTGGCCCTCGGCGGTGGCGGTGGCTGGAGTGCCGCGCTTGACCAGCAGGCGGCCGACCCGGTCCTCCAGTGCCTTGACCCGCTGCGAGATGGCCGAGGGCGTGACATTCAGCGACTGCGCGGCGCGGTCGAAGCTGCCTTCGCGGATCACCGCGGCCAGGGCGCGCAGCTGGGCATGATCGATACGCATCGAATTAAGCTCCGCTAATGTTGGTTTAGGAAGTTTAGCTCGTCTTTTTCATGTTGCGGCGCGACAATGGCGCCCGTTCCGGTGCTGTCCGCCTTCGCGAGGCACCGTCTCCCCAAGCAAGTAAAGGCAGTGAATCCCATGTTCTCGGTCATCTCCGCCAGCACCGGCCTCGGTGCCTGGTTCTCTGGTGCAGCTACCGGCATCGGCCTGTTCGCCGTGGTCGGCGCCCAGAGCGCCTTCATTCTGCGCCAGGGCATCCTGCGCAAGCACATCGTGCCGGTGGTTGCCACCTGTGCGGCCATCGATGCGATCTTCATTTTCGCCAGCGTTGCCGGCCTGCGCACGCTCACCTCGGCGCTGCCGTGGCTGACCAGCGCCGTGCTGTGGACCGGCGTGGCATTCCTGGCCTGGTACGCGATGAAGTCGGCACGCCGTGCGATCGCCGGTGGCGGCGGCATGGGCGAGGCTGACAGCGATGACGGCAGCCGCCGCGCGGTGCTGATGGCCGCAGTCGGCTTTTCGCTGATCAACCCGCACTTCTGGCTGGACATGATGGTGATCGGCTCGATCGCCGAGAACTTCGGCAACGCCCGCATGGCCTTCGCCGCCGGCGTGGTGACCGCCAGCTGCCTTTGGCTGACCGCGCAGGGACTGGGCGCACGCCTGCTGGCGCCGCTGTTCACCAAGCCCAGCACCTGGCGTGTGCTTGACGGCACCATCGCCGTGATCCTCAGCATCCTGGCCCTAACGTTGGCGGTGCGCGGGGTCCACTGACCCGGCGCACGCCCCCGAACCCACGTCCTGACTCTCTCTCCAAGGTAGTGGTAACGACGGCACCGGCAACGGTGCCGTCGGTTTTTTCTGCCGATGTGGCGCGGCAAACGGTCACGTGCCTAGAATCGCGCATCCGGACAGGGTGTCCGGGTTTTCCATGGGGGAAGGATGCGCAGGATTGTGCTGGCTGTACTGCTGGGAGCGGTTGTGGGCGCAGCATCGGCGGCGACGCTGGACCTGGATCGCTATCTGCGGCAGGAGTCGTTTACCGACATCAAGATTTCACCGGGGGGCGAGTACATCGCCGCGACGGTTCCGCTGGAGGCCGGGACCGCCTTGGCGATCTACCGCATTGCCGACATGAAGATGGTGGGCAGCTTCCGCCCGCCCCGCAACGATCACGCCCACACCTTCGACTGGGTCAGCAACGAGCGGCTTCTGGTCGGCATGGCACAGAAGTTCGGGGTGCTGGAGCGGCCGACGCCGACTGGCGAACTGTTCGGTATCAATGCCAATGGCAAGGGCGGCGAGCTGCTGGTGGGTTACCGGGTTGCCGACCAGAGCCTGGGTACCAACATCAAGGTCAAGCCGGCGGGCCTGGTGGCCGCGTACCTCAGTGATGAACTCAAGGACGACGACCGCAACGCACTGGTGACGGTAATCCCGCTGGTCGGCAGTTCGCATGCACAGGTCGAGCGCATGGACGTGATCACCGGTCGCCGCAATGCGGTGGCACGGGCTCCCATTCCCGATGCGGACTTCACGACCGATGAGCAGGGCGAGGTGCGTTTCGCGCGCGCTGTCGTTACCGACGGCACGCAGAAGCTCTATTACCGCACGGGCAGCAACAGCGACTGGATCCTGCTCAACGATGAATCCCTGAGCAAGCGCATCGAGCTGCCGCTCGGCTTTTCGGCCGATGGTCGCCTGGCGTACCTGCAGGTCGAGCAGGCAGACGGGCCTGACGCCATTGTGAGCTGGGATCCGCACAGCAATGAGCGACGCACCGTGCTGCGCGATGGGACGGCCGACCCTGCGCGCATCATCCGGCGCCCCGGCAGCCGCGTACCGGTCGGGGCGCTGTTCCTTGGCAGTGCACCGCGAACGGCATTCTTCGATGATGCCTCGGACGAAGCCCGCCTTTACCGCAGCCTCGAAGCGGGCCTGGGCGGAGCGGTCTACATCACCTCCAGCACGCGCGATGGCAGGACGGTGCTGGTGGAAACCTGGTCAGGCAGCAACCCAGGCGATTTCTATCTCTATGACACGGTGGCCAAGAGTGCTCGGCACCTGATCAGCCGCAGCGACTGGATCGACCCTGCGCTGGCCGCGCAGGTGCGTCCGATCAGCCTGAAGGCGCGTGACGGGCGTCCGCTGCATGGTTTCCTTACCGTCCCGCATGGCCACGAGGCCGGTGCGCTGCCGATGGTAGTGGTGCCACACGGAGGCCCGATCGGCGTTGCCGACGATGGCACCTACGACACCGAGGCACAGATGCTGGCGGCGGCAGGCTATGCGGTGTTGCAGGTGAATTTCCGCGGATCTTCCGGCTATGGCCGGGCCCACATGCAGGCTGCGCGCAAGCAATGGGGGCTGTCGATGCAGGATGACGTCACCGATGCCACGCGGTGGGCGATCGACCAGGGCGTGGCCGACAAGAACCGCATATGCATCTACGGGGCCAGTTACGGTGCCTATGCGGCGATGATGGGGGCGGTGCGCGAACCAGGCCTCTACCAGTGCGCGGCCGGCTACGTCGGCATCTACGACCTGCCGTTGATGTACGCCCGCGGAGATATCCAGAGTGATGAGTCAGGCCTGGCCTACCTGCGCAACTGGCTGGGATCGCCCAAGGATCTGGCAGAGCGTTCCCCGGTGAATCTGGCTGCGCAGGTACGGGTGCCGGTATTCCTGGCCGCAGGTGGCCAGGACCAGCGTGCGCCGATCGTGCACAGCGAACGCATGGAAGCGGCATTGAAGAAGGCGGGTTCGCCGGTGGAAACCCTGTACGTCAGGAACGAAGGGCATGGCTTCTATTCGCCTGCCAACCAACGTACGTACTACAGCAGGTTGCTGGCCTTCCTCTCGCGCAGCCTGGGGGGACAGGTGGCCGCGCAGGCCTCGCCTGTGGAAAAAAGCAGCGCGCCCTGAGCACGCCGGGAGCGGCGGATGACCGATCCGCCGCTCCCGGATTTCGCCTGCATCAGGCTTACTTGACCCCGTGCATCATCTTCTTCAACAGCGGCGCGGCAACGAAGGCGGCCAGTGCGCAACCCAGGCCGATCCACATCAGCAGCCAGAACAGGTGCGCGTAGGCACCGGCGGCGGCCACCATGTCCAGAGATTCGCCTTCCGGCACCTCGATCGCGGCCAGCTTGCCGAACAGCGCGGCCAGCGTTTCCGAGAATGCGGTGGCCAGGAACCAGGTGCCCATCATCAGGCTCATCACCCGCGGCACGGCCAGCTGGGTCACCGCCGACAGGCCGACCGGCGAGAGGCACATCTCGCCGCTGGCCAGCAGGAAGTAGGCCAGCACCAGCCACCACACGCTGGCCATCTCGCCGGTGGCGCCCACCTGCTGTGCGGCCAGCGCCAGCGGCACGAACGACAGCGCGCCGATCACCAGGCCCCAGGCTGACTTCACCGGCTTGCCCGGTTCCCAGCCGCGGCGGTCCATCCACGTCCACAGCGCGGCGAAGGCCGGAGCGAGCAGCACCAGGAACAGGCCGCCGAGGTAGGTCAGCGAGCCGGCGGTCTGCGGGATCACCAGGCAGTCGCGCACCAGCAGCACCAGCATCAGTACGACGATGGCGGCGAAGAACGTGCGCGGCGCGGCCGAGCCCGGGCGCCGTTCCGACAGGCGCGCGCTGACCACGAAGCCGAGCGGTGCCAGCAGCAGCGAGAGGATCGACCACGGCAGCGGCGTGCCGCCGGTGATCACCAGCGAGGGCACGATGTCCTTGGTCAGCAGGCGGTCGGTGAAGGTCACCCACGAGCCGTAGGACTGCTCGTACATCGTGAAGAACACCAGCGCCATGAAGATCAGCACCATCAGCGCGATCATCTGCTGGCGCTGCACCGGCGTGCATTTGGTGCCGGTGAACCAGGCGAACCAGACCAGCACGCCGCCCAGCACCACCAGCATCAGCATCAGCGCCAGGCTGATTTCACCGCCCAGCGCGAACGCGCCATTGCCGGCGGCCCACATCAGCCAGGCGACCGGCAGCACACCGAGCACCGCGCACAGGTAGATCAGCCATTCGCGCGGCAGGCCCAGCACCTTCTGTTTCAGCGCTGCCGGCTGCGGCGGTTCGGCGTGGCCCTGCAGGTATTTCTGGCCCCACAGGAACATCGCCAGGCCGGCCAGCATGCCGATGCCGGCCGCACCAAAACCGTACTTCCAGCCATAGGCCTCGCCGAGGAAGCCGCAGACCAGCGAAGAGAACAATGCACCGAGGTTGATGCCTGCGTAGAACAGGGAGAAGCCCGAGTCGCGGCGCGGGTCGTCCTTGGCGTACAGCTTGCCGACGATGGTGGAGATGTTCGGCTTCAGGAAGCCGACACCCATGATGATCAGCGCCAGCGACAGGTAGGTCACCGCCAGCGCCGAGGTGTCGCGCACCACTTCGCCGTTGACCCGGTATGCCGCGTGGCCCTCGAAGGCCATGCCGAGGTGGCCGAGCACCAGCAGGATGCCGCCGAACAGCACTGCCCGGCGCATGCCCAGCCAGCGGTCGGCCAGCATGCCGCCGAACACCGGGACGCAGTACACCAGGCCACCGTAGGCACCGAGCAGGTCCAGGCCGGCCTTGTCGCCGAACAGGTGGTACTTGGTCAGGTACAGCAGCAACAGCGCCTTCATGCCGTAGAAGGAGAAGCGCTCCCACATTTCGGTGAAGAAGCAGACGTAGACGCCCTTGGGGTGGCCCAGGAAGTCGTCGGAAGCGATAGCGGTGGAATTCATCGCGGAATTATAGGCCTGTAGCCTGATCCGCTTTCAGTAGATCCACGCCATGCGTGGATTGCCGGACTGGCCTGGGTGATCACAGGTATCGCAACCACGGCAGATCGCGCCTTCGCGCTTTGAACCGCGCGAACGCCCGCGTCGGCGGGTACAGCACCACCGCCAGCGCACAGGCCACCAGCAGCAGGCCGCTGACCGAATCCAGGGCATACAGCTCGCCATGGGTCGGCCCCCAGGCCGCCAACGCGGCCAGGTACAGCCCCTTCAGTACGTACAGGTGCAGCAGGTAGAAGAATATCGGCGCAGCGCCGATATCGGCCAGCGGCTGCAGTGCCCGCGCCAGCGGCGGCCATTCGTACAGCCGCAGCAGCAACACTCCCACGCCCAGGGTCAGCAGCAGGAACTGCAAGGACGGCGGGTACTTGGTGACGTTGAAGATGCTCAGCCAGGTACGCAGCGTGGTGGCCTGGTACTGCCAGGGCGCATCGCCGTATTCGTTGGCGAACCGCAGCAATGCGAAAAGGGCCAGCGCGCTGACGCCTGCCCACAGCAGCCAGCGCTGGCGCTGCTCCGGCGCGCGCGCGCGGCCGAACCAGGGCCCCATCAGATAACCCAGCGCAATCACCCCGATCCACGGCAGTACCGGGTAGGAGGTTCGCAGGCGCAGCGTGCCAGCCTCGATCCAGTCGCGCTGGTGCAGCACTTTCCACAGCACCGCCAGCAGGCCATTGCCTTGCCCCCGAAGGCCGTCGAACAGGTTGTGCCCGGCCACCACCGCGATTGCCAGCATCAGCAGGGCCGGGCGTGGCAGCCACAGCAGCCCCGCCAGCGCGATCATGCTCAGGCCGATGGCCCAGATCACCTGCAGGTACAGCGTGTCCGGCGGCAGCTGGAAGGTCCAGGCGAAATTCACCAGGGTCAGTTCCAGCACGACCAGGAACAGCCCTCGCTTGAGCAGGAAGGCGGCCGTGGCCCGGCGCGGGTCCGCCTGGCGCTGGCCGTACAGCCAGGCCGAAAGACCGGTCAACAGGACGAACACGGGTGCGCACAGGTGGGCCAGCACACGGCAGGCGAACAGCGCAGGGGAGACCGTGGCTGCGTCCATCGGGTCGCTCACCTGGTGCTGCAGGAAGAAGGTCTCGCGCACGTGGTCCAGCAGCATCAACAGCATCACGGTACCGCGCAACTGGTCGATGGAGGCCAGGCGGGGGAGGGGAAGGGGGCATGCGATGCAGTAACAGCAAGGTATCATTAAGATATAACATATCATTTGCAGTGTGCCCAGCCGGACTTTGCCGGGTCGGTCGATTGCCGGTCCACGTACCGGCCCATTGCGCCGCAGCACACGCCCCCATCCTTTGGCACGCTGGACTTGATGTGCCCTGAACGCTAGCGTGACAGGGATTTTTGCCAGCAGGGGCTTCCATGAACCACGACGCTGCGCCCAAGCAGCTCACCTTCCGCGCTGTGGCCCTGGCCATCGTGCTGGCGGTGGTGCTGTCGGCCGCAAACGCCTACCTCGGTCTGTTCGCAGGCCTGACCATCGCCACCGCCATTCCCGCCGCGGTGATTTCCATGGGCGTGCTGCGCCTGCTGGGCGGTGGCTCCATCCTTGAAAACAACATCGTGCAGACCGGCGCTTCGGCCGGTTCGTCGATCGCCGCCGGTGTGATCTTCACCATCCCGGCGCTGGTGATCATGGGCTACTGGCCGGACTTCAAGTACTGGTGGGTGCTGGGCATCGCCGGCCTGGGCGGCCTGCTGGGCGTGTTGTTCTCGGTGCCGCTGCGTCGTTCGATGATCGTCGAAGACCCGCTTCCGTTCCCGGAAGGCAAGGCTGCGGCCGAAGTGCTCAAGGCCGGTGAGAATCCGGGCCCGGGCCTGAAGATCCTCGGCCTGTCGGCGGTGATCGGTGCCTTCGTCAAGCTGGCCGCGGAAAGCGGCATGCGCCTGATCCCGGACGCCTGGGCCACCTCGGCCTACGTCGGCAGCTCCAAGGTCACCGCCTTCATCGGTACCAACCTGTCGCCGGCACTGCTGGGCGTGGGCTACATCGTCGGCCTCAACGTCGGCATCGTGGTGGTGTCCGGTTCGATCCTGACCTGGCACATCGCCATTCCGATCTACCAGGCGTTCTTCATGAACACCGATCCGGCACTGGCCGCGTCGGTTGCCGCAGCTTCGTCCACCGAGGCGGCGTTCGCCATCTGGGGCGCGAAGATGCGCTACCTGGGTGTCGGCGCGATGCTGATCGGTGGCATCTGGACCCTGATCTCGCTGCGCAAGTCGCTGCTCAACGGCGTCAAGAGTGGCTTTGCCGCCGCCCGCAAGAGCGGTGGCCCGGTGCTGGCGCATACCGAGCGCGATCTGCCGATGAAGTGGATGCTGGTTGCCCTGGTGGCGTTCGTGCTGCCGCTGCTGGCCCTGTACCAGGCCATCGTCGGCCAGTGGCACGTGTCGATCCCGATGACCCTCATCATGATCGTCGCCGGCTTCCTGTTCGTCTCGGTCTCCGCCTACCTGGCCGGCCTGATCGGTTCGTCCAACAACCCGGTCTCGGGCATCACCATCTCCACCATCCTGTTCGCCTCGGCCGTGCTGGTCGTGCTGCTGGGTGCTGACGGCCTCAAGCCGGTCGGTGCCGGCGGGGCGCCGCTGGGCGCGGTGGCCGCGATCATGATCGGTGCGGTGGTGTGCTGTGCCGCCGCCGTCGGTGGTGACAACCTGCAGGACCTCAAGGCCGGCTACATCGTCGGTGCCACCCCGTGGAAGCAGCAGCTGATGCTGGGCATCGGCGCGTTCTCGTGCGCGCTGATCATGGCCCCTGTACTGAACCTGCTGGCCACTGCCTACGGCATCGGCGTGAAGTCCGAGCTGCACCCGAACGCGCTGGCTGCGCCGCAGGCCAACCTGATGGCCTCGGTGGCCAAGGGCCTGTTTGGTGGTGAACTGCCGTGGACCTTCATCGGCATCGGTGCTGTGGTCGGCGCTGCCATCATCGCCTTCGACAGCTGGCTGAAGTCCCGCAACGCGCGCTTCCGCGTGCCGGTGCTGGCCGCCGCCATCGGCATCTACCTGCCGCTGGAACTGATGGTGCCGATCTTCCTCGGCGGCCTGATCGCCCATCTGGTCGAACGCTTCCACAAGGTGCGCGCCGATGACGAAGAAGGCCGCGACCGCGTGCACAAGCCGGGCGTGCTGTTTGCCGCCGGCCTGATCACCGGTGAGGCACTGATGGGCATCGCCATCGCGATTCCGATCGTGGTCAGCAGCCGCGCCGATGTGCTGGCCGTGCCGTTCCACCTGCCGGGCGCACAGTGGATCGGCCTGGCCGTGCTGTTCCTGGTCGGCTGGCTGATCTACCGCACCGGGAAGTATGCCAAGGCGTAAGGGACGGGTAGTGCCGGCCGCTGGCCGGCAATCCCGGAATCCCGTGATACCCCTGGTTACCGGCCAGCGGCCGGCAGTACCGCAAACCCCGCTTCGGCGGGGTTTGCTGTTTATGGCGATTGCCCGCCTGCAGCCATGACCGATGGCCTTGGCAGCCCCGGCCATGCGGGCCTACCATCGGTTTTTTGCCGTCCTGCGGAGACCCCGATGAAACTGCGTCATGCCCTGCTGCCACTGAGCCTGCTGGCCGCCCTGCCCAGTGTTGCCGCTGCCCGTGGCCTGGAAGTCCGCGACATGGTGGCGATGGACCGCGTTTCCGCGCCGGTGCTGACCGCAGACGCTGGCACCGTGGTGTTCGCCAAGCGCAGCGTGGACGCCAACCTGAAGGCCTCCACCGCGCTGTTCGCGCGCAACCTGCGCACCCGCGACGCAGCGCCGCCGAAGCAGATCACCCCGGCCGGCTGGAACGTCAATTCCGCCTCGCTGTCGGCCGATGGCCAGACGGTGTATTTCCTGAGCGCCAAAAACGGCAGCCAGCAGCTGTACGCGCAGCCTATCAACGGTGGTACTCCGCGCCAGCTGACCGACTTCCCGGTCGACGTGGACAGCTACCACGTGTCGCCGCAGGACGACCGCGTGTTGTTCAGCGCCGGCGTGTTCCAGGCCTGCGCCTCGGACCTGGCCTGCACCGAGAAGAAGCTGAAGGAAAAGAAGGACGCCAAGGCCAGCGGCCAGGTATGGGATTCGCTGTTCGTGCGCCACTGGGACACCTGGAACGACGGCCGCCGCAACACCCTGTTCGTCGCTCCGCTGCCCGCGGCCAAAGCCGGTGCAGTCAAGGGCGCCTCGGCACTGAGCGCGACCATCGATGGTGATGCGCCGTCCAAGCCGTTCGGCGGCAATGATGACTTCGCGTGGTCGCCGGATGGCGCCAGCGTAGTGGCCAGCATCCGTGTGGCCGGCAAGCAGGAACCGTGGTCGACCAACTTCGATCTGTACCGCTTCGACGCCGCGGGCAAGCAGGCGCCGGTCAACCTGACCGCCTCCAACCCGGCCTGGGATGCCGGCCCGGTGTTCAGCGCCGACGGCAAGACGCTGTTCTATCGTGCGATGAAGCGCCCGGGCTTCGAGGCCGACCGCTTCGGCCTGATGGCGATGGACCTGGCCAGCGGCAAGACCCGCGAGATCGCGCCGCAGTGGGATCGTTCGGCCGGTGGCATCACCCTGTCGGCCGACGGCACCAGCATCTACACCACCGCCGATGACCTCGGCGAGCACCCGCTGTTCCAGATCGACGTGGCCAGCGGCAAGGCGACCAAGCTGATCGGCGATGGCAGCGTGACCTCGGTCGACGTGGCCGGCAACAGCGTGGCGATCACCCGCAACAGCCTGAAGAGCAACGACCAGGTGCTGGTCGGCCTGCTGCCGGCTGCCGGCCAGCCGATCGGCGAACTGCGCGCGCTGACCCCGGCTGCTGGCGACGTACTCAAGGACGTGTCCTTCGGCGACTACGAACAGTTCGAGTTCAAGGGCTGGAACAACGACACCGTGCATGGCTACGTGGTCAAGCCGCACAACTACCAGGAAGGCAAGTCGTACCCTGTCGCGTTCCTGATCCATGGCGGCCCGCAGGGCAGCTTCGGCAATGGCTGGAGCTACCGCTGGAACCCGCAGACCTATGCGGGCCAGGGCTACGCGGTGGTGATGATCGACTTCCACGGCTCCACCGGCTACGGCCAGGCGTTCACCGATGCGATCAGCCAGCACTGGGGCGACCGCCCGCTGGAAGACCTGCAGAAGGGCTGGGATGCGGCGCTGAAGAAGTATTCCTTCCTCAACGGTGACAAGGCCTGTGCGCTGGGCGCCAGCTACGGCGGCTTCATGGTCAACTGGATCGCAGGCAACTGGAACAGCCCGTTCAAGTGCCTGGTCAACCACGACGGCGTGTTCGACCAGCGCATGATGGGCTACGCCACCGAAGAACTGTGGTTCACCGAGTGGGAGCAGGGCGGCACGCCGTACCAGAAGGCGGCGAACTACGAGAAGTTCAACCCGGTCAACCACGTGGCGGACTGGAAGAAGCCGATCCTGGTCATCCACGGCCAGCAGGACTTCCGCATCCCGGTCGAGCAGGGCCTGGCCGCGTTCAGCGCCGCGCAGCGCCAAGGCATTGAATCGAAGTTCCTGTACTTCCCGGATGAAAACCACTGGGTGCTCAAGCCGAACAACAGCATCCTGTGGCATGACACCGTCAATGCCTGGCTGAAGCAGCACATCGGCAACTGATGGTTGCGGCGCCGCCCTCCGGGGCGGCGCTTCTGTTTCACCATCTGCTTTACCGGTGGGTGCCGACCGTTGGTCGGCACACCTTCCTGATCTGCCGCCAACAGCAGCCGGCCAGCGGCCGGCTCTCCCAGAGCGCCTGCATGCCTTCGACTGCCCTGATCCAGAACGACATCGTCGTCTTCGGTTTGATCGCCGCCACGCTCGGCGCCGTTTTCTGGACCGCCTCGCGCGAGCAGGGCCTGTGGAAACGCTTCTACACCTTCGTGCCGGCGCTGCTGCTGTGCTACCTGATTCCCGGCATCTACAACACCGTCGGCCTGATCGACGGGCAGAACACCAGGCTCTACAACCCGATCGCACGCGACATCCTGCTGCCGGCGGCGCTGATCCTGCTGACCCTGGCGGTGGACATCAAGGGCATCCTGCGGCTGGGCCCGAAGCTGGTGCTGATGTACCTGGGGGCATCGGCCAGCATCATGCTCGGGGCGGTCGTGGCCTTCCTGCTGATGCGCGCCGTGCATCCGGAAACCGTGGCCGGCGACACCTGGGCCGGCATGGCGGCGTTGGCCGGCAGCTGGATCGGTGGTGGTGCCAACATGCTGGCGATGCGCGAAGTGTTCGACGTCAATGCGACCACCTTCGGCCAGTTCGCCGTGGTCGACGTGGGTGTCGGCTATGTGTGGATGGCGGCGCTGATCTTCCTTGCCGGTCGTGCGGCGAAGATCGATGCACGCAGTGGCGCCGATACCTCGGCCATCGATGAACTGAAGGAGCGCATCGCGCGCTTCCAGGCCGAGCATGAGCGCATTCCCAGCCTCACCGATCTGATGCTGATCGTGGCCGTGGCCTTCGGTGGCGTCGGACTGGCACACGCGATCGGTGCGCCCTTGGCGGCGTGGTTCAAGGCAAATGTCAGCTGGGCCGCGCAGTTCAGCCTGGACGCACCGTTCGTGTGGGTGGTGGTGCTGTCGACCACCCTGGGCCTGAGCCTGAGTTTCACCCGCGCACGCAACCTGGAAGGCGCGGGTGCCTCGCGTCTGGGTTCGTTGCTGCTGTACTTCCTGATCGCCTGCATCGGCATGCAGATGGATCTGCTGGCGTTGCTGGACCGCCCGTGGCTGTTCCTGCTCGGCCTGATCTGGATCGCCGTGCACATCGTACTGCTGTGGTGCCTGGGCAAGCTGCTGAAGGTGCCGTTCTTCTATTTCGCCATCGGTTCGCAGTCGAACATCGGTGGCCCGGCCTCGGCGCCGGTGGTGGCCGCCGCGTTCCATCCGGCGCTGGCGCCGGTGGGCGTGCTGCTGGGCACGATGGGCTATGCCACCGGCACCTACCTGGCCTACATCGTCGGTATTACCCTGCGCGCGCTGGCCGGGCAGGGCTGATGGGGTGGTGCCGGCCGCTGGCCGGCAACCTCATGAACCCGTGAAGCATCACCTGGTTGCCGGCCAGCGGCCGGCACTACCGAGCGTTACGCCACTGGCAATCCGCGTTCGATCAACCACGCCTTCGCGTCTTCGGCGTCCTGCTCGAACCGCGCCGAGTGAAAAGAGGGGCGCCGCAAGGTCCGACGCGTCGCCACGCCTGTGGCCAACCGCGCCCGCGGCTTTACGCCACCGGCAAGCCGCGTTCGACCAGCCACGCCTTCGCGTCTTCGGCGTCCTGTTCGAACCATGCCTGTGTAGACCCCAGTCGATACGTGTACCCCCAGGCGTCCATGTCGGCCATCAACCGCGCGCTGCCAACACCCGGCAGCTGCCCGGCCAGCACGATCTGCAGGTAGCAGGTGGCATCTTCCTCGGCCACCGAGTCGGTGGCGTCGGTATGCACCTGCGCACGCCGCTCCGGCGGCAGCACGATCAGGTGGCAGGCTTCGTGCAGCATCGAATGCACGGGCGTGTCGTCGCGCACGTACACGTTGCTGGCGATGATGCCGGCCTCTGGCTCGCCCCAGTAACTGCCGGGAATCGGTTCGCCGGGCGCCACGTGGTGCAGCCGCAGGCCATGTGCGGCGAGCAGGCGCTGCGCGTCGGCGAAGGCGATGTCGCCCACGCAGGTGATGCCCACGGTGGTTGTCGTATCGGTCATGCAGGTCACGCGGCCCCGCCCATGCAGGCACGGGCGGGCGGGGGATCAGGGTTTGTCCGGGCCTTCAGGCAGCGCCACGGAGATGTCCAGCACGTCGTGCTGGCCATCCTTCACCAGGTCGACCTTCACCGCATCGACGTCGATGTTCACGTACTTCTTGATCACTTCCAGCAACTCGCGCTGCAGCAGGGGCAGGTAGTCCGGGCCACCGCGGTGGCTGCGTTCCTGCGCGATGATGATCTGCAGGCGGTTCTTTGCGGTTTCGGCGGTGGTCTTCTTCGCTTTGAGGAAATCGAACAGGCCCATGCTTACCCTCCGAACAGCTTGCTGAAGAAGCCCTTCTTCTCCACGGTGGTGAAGCGCATCGGCCGCTCCTCGCCAAGGATGCGCGCGACAGCGTCCTCATAGGCCTGGCCGGCTGCGGATTCGACATCCAGGATGACTGGCTCGCCCTTGTTGGAGGCATTGAGCACGTCACCCGACTCGGGGATCACGCCGATCGCCTTCAGCCCCAGCACTTCCTCGACGTCGGCAATGCTGAGCATCTCGCCGGTTTCCACGCGCAGCGGGGTATAGCGGGTCAGCAGCAGGAACGCGGGCACGTTCTGCCCGGATTCGGCCTTGTGGGTCTTCGAATCCAGCAGCCCGATGATGCGGTCGGAGTCGCGCACGGAGGACACTTCCGGGTTCACCACCACCACGGCGCGGTCGGCGAAGTACATCGCCAGGAAGGCACCCTTTTCGATACCCGCCGGCGAGTCGCAGATGATGTAGTCGAAGCCGTCGGCGGCCAGGTCCTTCAGAACCTTGCCCACGCCTTCCTGGGTCAGTGCGTCCTTGTCGCGGGTCTGCGAGGCGGCCAGCACGTACAGGTTGTCGAAGCGCTTGTCCTTGATCAGGGCCTGTTTGAGGGTGGCTTCGCCGTGCACGACGTTGACGAAGTCGTACACCACGCGGCGTTCGCAGCCCATGATCAGGTCGAGGTTGCGCAGGCCGACGTCGAAGTCGATCACCGCCACCTTCTTGCCGCGCCGCGCCAGGCCACAGGCCAGGCTCGCGCTGGAAGTGGTCTTGCCCACGCCGCCCTTGCCGGAGGTGACTACGATGATTTCAGCCAAAGGACTTCTCCTGGTTCTGCATTAGTTTGGAGCTGCGTCAGTCCAGCGCAGCGATCTTGACCTGGTCCTGTTCCAGCCATACCTGCACGGCCTTGCCGCGCAGGTTGTCCGGGACATCGTCCAGTACCTTGTAGTGGCCTGCAATGGCCACCAGTTCCGCATGGAAATCACGGCAGAAGATGCGTGCCGCGGTGTTGCCCTGCGCCCCTGCCAGCGCGCGGCCGCGCAGGGTGCCGTAGATATGGATGCTGCCGTCGGCGATGACTTCGGCGCCGGCGCCGACGGTAGCCATCACGGTGAGGTCGCAGTTTTCAGCGTACAGCTGCTGGCCCGAGCGTACGTTGCCCAGCTGCATGCGGCCCGGCTGCGGTACCGCAGCGCCGGCAACCCTGGCTGTCGGCGCGGCCGGCGCCGGCTTCGGTTCGGCGCGCGCTGCGCGGCGCGGTTCCGGAGCGGGCGAGGGCGGGGGCGGCTCGGCCTCGGCTCGCTCGTACTGGGCGCGGAACTTGGCCAGCAGCGGCAGTCCGAGCTGCTGCGAGAGCAGGTCGACCGCGCTGGTGCCATAGGCCAGCGCCACCGGCAGCACGCCGGCGCTGCGCAGGCCATCGACCAGCGCTTGCGCCGTGGCCACGTCCGGTACCTGGCTCAGGCCGCCGAAGTCGAGAATCACCGCGGCGCGGCCGAACAGCTTCGGCGCCCGGGTAACGCGTTCGCGCATTTCCTGCACGAGGCGTTCGACGTCAAGCGTACGGATGCGCAGGTTGGCGATGCCCACCTGGCCGATCTTCAGTTCACCGGCCTGTTCGTAATCGAAATTCACCGCCACGCTCAGGTCCCCGTCGGCCGCTGTGCCTGCGCCGGCAGCTGCCGGGCACGTGTCCATGCCACATCCGGCAGCTTGCCGCCGTAGGTCTCCTTCACCCACGGGTAGCTGCACAGTTCCTTGGCCAGCATGCTGGCGCGCACATCGACCTGCGGCATGGTGTTCTGGCCCAGCTCGCGGAAGCCGAAGCTGCCGTGGAAGAGCAGGGCGGCATCGGCGCCATGGTCGAGGAAGACCTCGCAGGTCATCTGCGGGTAGCGCAGCTCGGCGAAGCTCTGCGCATCGGCATAGAACGCACGGCCGACGCCACCACCACGACGGCGGCTGGCAACCACGATGCGGTCGATATAGAAGAACGGGGCGTCCAGCTGCTGCTTGAACCAGGCAAAGTTGCTGCTGTCGTGCTGGCTGTCGCTGCCGAAGCCGATCAGGAAGCCGGCAAGGTTGCCGTCGCGCTCGGCGACGCGGAAATACTCAGCGGTTTCATAGAACAGGCGCAGGCGGGCCGCATCCAGGGGAAGGATGGCCAGGCCAGCGTTGTTGTTCAAAGCCAGGACGGAATCGAGCTCGTGCTCGCGCACGTCGCGGATGACAATCGACATTGTGACTCCGTGGGGTAACGCGGTTGGTCCGTCAGGGGACCCTGCGCACGATTATTGCATGCCCGGGGTGGGCTGCGGCATGAACAGGGGGGCGCGGATGCATGACTTCCGTGGGAGTGCGCGACGCAGGCCGGGCCCGTAGAGTGCTGGCATGTTGGGAGTCCTCAGCCATACCCGCGTTCTCCGTCTGGCCGGCCTGTTCACCTGGGTCATGGTCGGCCTGCCATTGGCGTATTCGCAGTTCGAGAACCTGCACAGCCGCAGCGATATGGGTGGCTGGGCGATCCTGCTGTTTGTCGCCTACCTGTCCTTCGGCGCGGCCTACTATTGGCTGACCCGCCTGCTGCGCAGCGACAGCGGCAGCCACACCAGCTGGCTGGACCGCGGCCTGCTGCTGCTGCTGACGGTCTCGGCGCTGGGCGTCAGTTTCCTCAGCGGCTCGGGCCTTGGCAGCATCCTGATGATGGTGGCTGCCGGCGTCATTCCGTGGATGCTTTCGGTACGCCTGTGCGTGCTGTGGCTGCTAGTCAGCCAGCTGGCGGTGGCGCCGGTCTATTACCTGCTGCTGCGCTTCCCGCTGTTCGAAGCGGTGATGCAGTCGTTGCTGTACGGCGGCTTTTCCATGTTCATCTTCGTGACCAGCCTTGTTGCGAGACAGCAGACCGAGGCCCGCGACGAACAGCGCAGGCTCAATTCAGAGCTGCGCGCCACCCGTGCCCTCCTGGCCGAGAGCGCCCGCGTCAACGAGCGCACCCGTATTTCGCGGGAGCTGCATGACCTTCTGGGGCATCAGCTGACCGCGCTGACCCTGAACCTGGAAGTGGCAGGCCACCTGGCCGAAGGCCAGGCGCTGGACCACGTGAAGCGCTCGCATGCCCTGGCCAAGCTGCTGCTGGGCAACGTGCGCGAGGTGGTCAGCCAGCTGCGCGAGACCGGTGCCATCGATCTGGCCGCGGCGCTGCGCCCGCTGACCGAGAACGTGCCCTCGCTGGACATCCAGCTGGACATCGAGGATCCACTGAACGTGGAGGACCCGCAGCGGGCCCACGTGCTGCTGCGGTGTACCCAGGAGATCATCACCAACGCGGTGCGCCATGCCGGTGCCCGCCACCTGTGGATCAAGGTGTACCGTGAAGCCCCCGACCAGGTGGTGGTGGAGGCCCGCGACGACGGCGTCGGCGCGGATACGGTCAATGTGGGCAATGGCTTGCGCGGCATGCGCGAGCGACTGCAACAATGTGGTGGCCAGCTGCAGGTCGAGACCCGGCCCGGTGAAGGCTTCCGGCTGCGGGCGACGGTACCGGCAACGGTGCTGGTGGCCGCCCTTACCAAGGTTCCTGAAGGAGTGCGTTGATGATTCGCGTCTGCCTGGTCGACGACCAAACCCTGGTGCGGCAGGGAATCCGCTCCCTGCTGGCGCTCGACGACGGCATCGAGGTGGTGGCCGAGGCCGGCGACGGCCGCCAGGCGGTGGAGCTGATACCGCAGGTGCGACCGGACGTGGTCCTGATGGACATGCGCATGCCGGTGATGTCCGGGCTGGAGGCGCTGCAGGTCCTGTCGCGTCAGGACCTGCTGCCGCCGACCATCATCCTCACCACTTTCGACGATGACCAGCTGGTGCTGGCCGGGCTTAAGGCCGGCGCCAAGGGTTACCTGCTCAAGGACGTGACCCTGGCACAGTTGGTCGGTGCCATCCGCACCGTGGCCGACGGCGGTTCGCTGGTGCAGCCGGCCGTGACCCAGCGGCTGCTGTCCGGCCTGGAGCACATGCGCAACGAGTTTGTCAGCCTGGACCGTCCGGACCCGTTGACCGACCGCGAGACCGAGATCCTGCGCCTCATGGCCAGCGGCTTCTCCAACAAGGAGATTGCCAATTCGCTGGGGGTGGCCGAAGGCACCATCAAGAACCACGTGTCCAACATCCTTTCCAAGCTGGGCGTGCGCGACCGTACGCGCGCCGTATTGAAGGCGTTCGAGCTGCAGCTGGTGTGAGGAAATTCTTTTCAGGACAATGACTTGAGGTCCATTTATGGCCCTCCGGCGGGGTTGCCCCCTACTTCAGGGGCGTCGGTATGCGGTACCCTTCGATTTCTTTGTCCATACAAATACGCAGCCGGCACGGAAACCGGTGCGCCAATCCCGATAAACAATGCCCGCGAAGCCTGCTAGGATTGGCGCTTCGCTTCAATCAACCCGGCCGTGGGATCGGCCCCGGAGACTCTCTGAATGACCCGTATTATCGAGTTCCTGATCGCCTTGGGGATCGTGGCTGGCCTGTTCGTCATCATTGGCGTATGTCTGCCGGGCGAGCGTCACATCACCGAAAGCATCGAGACCAACCGCAAGATGACGATCGTGTACGACACGGTCAGCAGCCTGCGCCGCTTCAAGGACTGGAACCCGCTGGTACTGCGCGATCCCGCCGTTGAACTGAAGCTGTCCGGCCCGGCCTCCGGCGTCGGTGCCACCCTCGACTTCACCTCCAAGGACCTGGGCACCGGTTCCTGGAAGATCACCGAAGCCGAAGAGAACAAGCGTGTTGCGATCGCCATCGATGACGCCACCAAGGGTCACGACAAGATCACCACCTTCACCCTGGAGCCGACCGGCAAGGGTGGCCGTAACGTCAAGATCACCCAGGACTACTCGGTGAAGTACGGCTTCGACCTGTTCGGCCGTTATGCCGGCCTGTATGTCAGCCGCCAGATCGGCGACGACATCAAGATGGGCCTGTCGCGCATGGCCAACATGCTGGCCACCGTCCCGAACGTCGACTACCGCACGCCGGAAGCCCCGCTGACCGATCTGGGCATCGTCGATGTGCCGGCTGAGGACCTGCTGGTCGTCAACGCCGGTAACGTGGACCGCGGTCAGGACACGATCACCAAGTCCATCAAGGACAACCAGGAGTGGATCAAGCGCGTGATGGAGGCCAATGGCCTTGAAGCCGCCGGTCCGTTCCGCATCATCACCACCGACTTCGGCCAGGAGAAGTACGCCTTCGACATCGCCCAGCCGGTGAAGAAGAAGGGTGCTGAAGGTGCCACCGCTGAAGAGCTGACCGTCAAGATCGACGGCGGCGCGCCGGTCAAGTACGTGCATGTGGCTCCGCACCGTTCGGCGCATGCGGCCTACACCGGCCACATGGCGGGTCTGGACGTGGCCCGCAACGGCCTGCGTGCCTGGGCGGTGACCTCCGGCAACGAAGTGATCGACCGTCCGTACGAAACCTGGAAGGACGGCATCGACAAGTCGTTCACCCCGGAAGGTACCTACGACATCTACTGGGCCGTCAAGTAAGCTTCGGCTGACCCATGTAGTGCTGGACACGAAAACGCGCCGCTCATTGCGGCGCGTTTTTTTTTCATCTGGCGCCCGGCAAGGGCGCTGCGCAAGGAGCCCACATGTTCAATCTCGAACGTCGCGCACGTAAGCCTTCGCTGCTGGCCTGCCTGGGGGCACTGCTGGCCGCCGCCTCGATCGGCCTGTCCGCCTATGCATCGCATGGCGTGGCTGATCCGCTGGCGCAGCAGCATCTGAACATGGCGGCGCTGTATGCGTTCGCGCACGGTGCGGTGCTGGTGGCGCTGGGGCCGCGCGCGCAGGGAGCGATCGCGCACCTTGCGCTGTACGTGCTGCTGCTGGGTGTGCTGTTGTTTTCCGGCAGTCTGGTGGGTGGTGCGCTGTGGCAGTGGCCGACGCGGATGGCACCGATCGGTGGCACCAGCATGATGGCCGGATGGGTGTTGCTGGCGATCAATGCGTTGAGGCGGTAACTGAGTCGACGTTGTCGCTTCGATCCATGCAGATGCGATCTGCACCGTTCATGGGCGGTACTTTTCTTTTCGCGCGAAAAGAAAAGTAACCAAAAGAAACGCGCCGCTGGCCGCGAGCCGGTGCTGCGCACCGGTCCCCTGCGCTCCTCGGCCCATCGAGGGACGGTGCGGAAAGCAGCCGAGCATGGCTCGGCTCTACAGAATCGCAAGCACCTCTTCGCCCTCGCCGGACCTGCGGTGCTCGGCTCGCTTGGAGGCGGACCCAACAGCCGCGCGCTGATCCGTTGTAGAGGCTTCGAGCGAAGCGACCGGCTTTTGTCTTTGCTGTCTTGTTCCATCCCGCGGCCAGGCGCTGACCGCTCCAGGCTTTCGCCACGAGGGGCTCAGCCGTTGGCCGGTCTCCAGCACCAGTGCCAGGGTTCGTAGACGATGCCGTGCGGGTTGTCGCGTGGGTAACTCAGATGGAAGCCATGCCCGCCGGCATGCACCTGCAGCCAGGCGAACGCGTCGGTGGCTTCGAACGATTCTTCGGCCGGCGCATCGCCAGGTGTGCCGATGTCCAGCGCGTAGCCGCTGTGGTGTTCGCTGAAACCCGGGGCGGCATTGACCTTCAGGATCTCTGCCACGCTCAAGCCGCGCGCCAGCTTCCGCTCGAAGATGCCCAACTGGTAGGCATGGCTGCGGAAGCCGGAGATGGCGTCCAGCGCAATTCCATCCTGTGCCGCGTGCAGTCGCATCCGCCGCCAGCCCTGCGCGGCGGCACGGTGCAGCCACAACTGGCGGGCGAAGCGGTCGCGGCCGGCGAAGTGCAGCAGGCAGGGTTCGGGTTCGAGCGGCAGCCCGCTGTCGCCGGCATAGCGCTGTGCATCCAGGCCAAGCTGCTGCAGGCGCTGCTGCAACCCGGCGAGCGGCAGCCACTGATCTTCCAGTCCGGCGCCGAAGGGCCGTGCAGCCGCGGCATCCAGCAGTGCCAATGCTTCCTCGACCCCGGGTTCGCGCGGCAGGCGCGGCACCATGGCGTGGACACCCTGCGCCAGTACCACCGCCAGATAGCGGCCATCACGCTTGCGCCGCAGCACCCACTGTGCCTGCGACAGCAGGCGTGCATCCAGGTTGCTGCCTGCACGCAGCAGGTGCGCGGGCCACAGCTCGATGGCCTCGGTGTTGATCAGCAGGGGCGCGCGTCGTTGCATCGCAGCAGCTTACTGCCGTGGCGCCGACGCGGCCACCTTGCGCAGCACATCGAGCAGCGCCTGCGGCCGGTCCACGCTGAGCAGCAGCGTGCTGCCGTCACTGACCGGCAGGGCGAGGACACGCGCACGATCGGTGACCAGAGCGAAGCCCTTGCCGCCCCCGTGCAGGCGGAAGTGGCCGGAATAGAAGCCTGGCACTGAATAGCCATTGGTTTTGACACGGATGCCATAGCGGCGGTCACGCTGCAGGTCGACCACCTCGGCCTGGTCCAGCCGCAGCTGCGCCACCGGGACGCGGCGGCGGTACATCGTCGAGCGCACATCCAGCACGTTGTCGGCCAGTTCCACCCGGCGACGGAAGAATGCTGCGCCCAACCCGATGCCGAGTACCGCGATCACCAGCAGACTCCAGGCGGCACTGCCACCCATCCGGAACCAGGGCGGCGACAACGTTACTTCGATCCAGGGCGCCGTGGCCGGCGCCTTGTACAGCTGTGCGTACACGCACGCTACGAAGGCAGCCAGCAGCGGAAGCACGATCCACAGCACGCGCAACGGCGAGCTCTCGGCCACTTCAAACGTCTTCGGGTCGCTGCCGCCCATGCGTCAGGCCTCCTTCTTGAACACCAGCATCGCCGGGCGCATCGGCGCCGGGATGATGATGTTGACCAGTTCCCAGCCCAGTTGGCCCTGGCGGCTGAGTTCGGCCTGGATGTCCTCGGCCTTGAGCAGGCCCATCATGGACGTCTTGACCTCGATGGTCTGGTAGCTCCAACGCTTGCTCATTCCTTGTCCTCCGACGATGGCGCGGGTCTCGGCAGGCGTCCCGCCTTGCGCAGGGCGTCGCGCAGCACGTATTCGATCTGCGCGTTGAGGCTGCGCAGTTCGTCATCAGCCCAGCGCTGCGCAGCAGCCAGGACGTCGGCATTGATGCGCAGCGGGTAGGCTTTCTTCTCACTCATGGGGGCTCCTGGCGGGGCGGTGGGGCACCCCGTTGCGAGTGTGGCTCAATACAGCGAGCCGGCATTGACGATCGGCTGGGTGCCGCGGTCCGAGCACAGCACGGTGAGCAGGTTGCTGACCATGTGCGCCTTGCGTTCCTCGTCCAGCTGCACCACGCCGTTCTTCTGCAGTTCGGCCAAGGCCATCTCGACCATGCCCACCGCACCAGCAACGATACGCGTGCGCGCGGCGATCACCGCGTTGGCCTGCTGGCGTTGCAGCATCGCCTGGGCGATTTCGGCGGCGTAGGCCAGGTGGCTGATGCGCGCGTCGATCACCTGTACACCGGCATCGGCCAGGCGCTCGGCCAGCTCGTTCTTCAGATGCTGGGAGATCTCGCTGGCGTGGCTGCGCAAGGCCAGCTGTCCATCCTCGTGCTGGTCGTAGGGGTAGCTGGTGGCCATCGCGCGCAGCGCGGATTCGGACTGGATGTGCACGAAGCTCTCGTAGTCGTCCACGTTGTAGACCGCCTCGGAGGCGTCGACCACCTGCCAGACGATCACCGCGGCGATCTCGATCGGGCTGCCGTCCAGCTCGTTGACCTTCAGCTTGCCGCTCTCGAAGTTGCGCACGCGCTGGCTGACTCGGCGCTTGGTATAGAAAGGGTTGTTCCAGCGCAGGCCGTTGTCCTTCACCGTGCCCACGTACTTGCCGAACAGGCTCAGCACCGCCGCCTGGTTGGGCTGGATGGTGTACAGGCCGGCCAGCGTGAACACGCCCAGGACTACCAGCAACGCCCCCAGCAGCATCAGCAGCAGGTTGGGCGAGCCGACGCTGGCCTTGGCGGCCACACCCAGTACGAACAGGGCGGCGCCAGCGAGGGCGACGAGCAGGGCCACGGCCAGCGTGCCGAGGCCGTTGAGCGAAGACAGCGACTTCTCTTTCATGGCGGTACGTCCTTGAGGGTTCGAACAGAAGATATCAAAGTGATATCACTTCCAGGCTACCGTTCGTCGGATGGCATGGCCAGAGGGCGCGGCCAGCTAGAATGCCCATCCGCCTTCACATTGCTGCTGGAACCGCCATGGCCAAGCTTGGAACTCCGTTGTCCCCCTCCGCCACCCGCGTGCTGCTGCTGGGCTCGGGCGAACTCGGCAAGGAGGTGGCCATCGAGCTGCAGCGGCTGGGCGTGGAGGTGATCGCCGCCGATCGCTACGCCGATGCGCCGGCCATGCAGGTCGCGCACCGCTCGCACGTGATCGACATGCTCGATGCGATGGCGCTGCGCGCTCTGATCGCCGAGGAGCAGCCGCACCTGGTGGTGCCGGAGATCGAGGCCATCCACACCGAGACCCTGGTCCAGCTGGAACAGGAGCAGGGCCTGCGGGTGATCCCGACCGCGCGTGCTGCACGCCTGACCATGGACCGCGAAGGCATTCGCCGCCTCGCCGCCGAAACCCTGGGCCTGCCGACCTCGCCGTACCGCTTCGTCGATACCGAGGCCGAGTACCGTGCTGCGGTGGCCGCCATTGGCCTGCCGTGCGTGGTCAAGCCGGTGATGTCGTCCTCGGGCAAGGGCCAGAGCACCCTGCGCAGCGAGGCGGACATCGCCCCGGCATGGGAGTACGCGCAGACCGGTGGCCGTGCCGGGGCCGGCCGCTGCATTGTCGAAGGTTTCATCGATTTCGACTACGAGATCACCCTGTTGACCGTGCGCCATGCCGGCGGCACCTCCTTCTGTGCGCCGATCGGCCACCTGCAGAAGGATGGTGACTACCGCGAAAGCTGGCAGCCGCAGCCGATGTCGGACAAGGCGCTGGCGCGTGCCGAAGAGATCTCGCGCGCGATTACCGACGATCTTGGCGGCTGGGGCCTGTTCGGCGTCGAGCTGTTCGTGAAGGGTGATGAGGTGTGGTTCAGCGAAGTGTCGCCGCGCCCGCACGACACCGGCCTGGTGACGCTGGTATCGCAGGAACTGAGCGAGTTCGCGCTGCATGCGCGCGCCATCCTTGGCCTGCCGATTCCGGTGATCCGCCAGAGCGGCCCGTCGGCATCGTGCGCATTGCTGGCACACGGCGAGGGCGTGCCGTACTTCAACAACGTCGCCGCCGCACTGCAGGTGCCGGACACCGCCGTGCGCCTGTTCGGCAAGCCGAGCGTGCATGGCCACCGCCGCGTGGGCGTGACCCTGGCGCGCGCGGCAACCATCGACGAAGCACGCGCCATCGCGCGTGATGCCGCCGACGCCATCGGCGTCGAACTGCGCCCCTGAAAAAGGAGCGACGACCAACGGTCGTCGCCTACCGAAACCCGGTGCGTACCGACCGTTGGTCGGTACGCTGCTCTACCGCACGTCCACCCACACCAGGTGGTGGTCGCTGCCGTCGGCGATCTTCGCTTCCGGGCTTTCATTGGCTGGCCAGAAGATGCCGCTGCCGACGTATTCGAAACCGGTCGAGGGCAGCACGTAGTCCAGGCGCATGGTGCCAGACTTCGGGCCGAAGTCGCCGGTGGCGTGGAACGGTGCACCCTTGCGCTCGATGCCCTTGGCCGCATAGGCCAGGCTGGTCTGCTCGCCGCCGACGCTGCGCGGGGTGGGGTAGCGCAGCACGCGGGCGTTCTCGATCAGTTCGACGATCGCCTCATGGCGGCCATCGCCATCGACCGGGTCATTGTTGAGGTCGCCGAGGATCACGAAGCGCGCGTCCTGCGCCAGGCCGCCGCACTGGCCCTTGTCGTCGCACAGCCACGGCTTGTCACCCTTGGACAGGTATTCCTGCCACAGGCGCAGTTCGTCGTGGTTGCGCGCCGCGTTGCGCTTCTCCGGACCGTCGAACACCGGCGGGGTTGGGTGCGAGACCAGCGCATGCACCACGCCGGCCGGGGTCTTCACCGGCACGTCCCAATGCGACTTCGACGACATGCGCAGCTGCGACCACACGTGGTCGTTGTAGAAGCTCTGGCCGGTACGCGGATCGACCGGGCGGATCGCACCGGGCATCGCGCTCCACTTCAGCAGCTGGAAGCTGCGCACCTTGGCTTCATCGATCGGGTAGCGCGACAACACCAGCATGCCGTACTGGCCCGGGTGCAGGCCGTAGCCCCATGCATCGTTGCCGCGGCTGCGGCCTTCGCCACCGACCACGCCGTTGTTGTCCAGGTCCAGCCCGCTGGGCACGCCGGTGTTGACCGGTGCCAGGTAGCGGTAGGCGAAGTGCAGCGGCTTGCCGCCGCCAGGCTGGGCCACTTCCAGGTAGCGCTTCTGGAACAGGTCGGCGGCGCGATGGGCGTCGTCGAAGTCGAACTCGTTCAGCAGCACCAGGTCCGGGCGCACCTGCTGCAGCACCGCGGCGATCTTGCGCGCGTGCTCGCTGTCGCCTTCCAGCTCCTTGATCAGGCCGCCGGCGTCATCGGAGTACAGCGAGGTGTTGTAGGTGGCCAGGCGCAGCGCTGCGGACGGCTTTTCGGTCATCGCGGGGGACGTGGCGAAGGCAGGGGCGGTGGCGCCGCAGAGCAGGGCCAGGGCGAGGATCAGGGGATGGCGGCGGGTCATGTTCATGGGCCGTATTGTGCACCCGGCCCGGTGTCAGCGGTTTGTCAGCGCCCGTCCAGATCGTTGTCGAAATCGTGCCAGCGGCGGCCATCGTAGGCTTCCAGCGGATGGAAGCGACGCTTGTAGTCCATCTTCTGGTGGCCGCGGATCCAGTAGCCCAGATACACGTGCGGCAGGCCCTCGCGGCGCGCCCATTCGATCTGTTGCAGGATCGCGAAGGTGCCCAGCCCGCGCGCGGCATGGTCCGGGTCGAAGAAGGTGTAGACCGCCGACAGCCCGTGTTCGGTGACGTCGGTCACCGCCACCCCCAGCAGCTGGCTGGGCTGGCCGTCGTGGCCGGGCAGGCGTATTTCCATGAAGCGGGTGTGCGACCAGCTGCCGATCAGGAACTGCTCGAACTCGTGCGGTCCATGGTCGTCCATGCCGCCGTTGGCGTGGCGGTGGGTGAGGTAGCGGTGATACAGCGCGAACAGGTCGTCGCGGGCGGTGGCGGCGGTGATCCGCACCTCCAGGTCGGCATTGCGGGCGGCGCAGCGGCGCTGGCTGCGGTCCGGAGCGAAGCGCGCCACCGGGATGCGCACCGCCACGCAGGCCTGGCAGTGCGCGCAATGCGGCCGGTAGACCAGGTCGCCGCTGCGGCGGAAGCCCCAGCTCAGTGCCAGCGGATAGAGCGCACCGAGGCGGCGGTCGTTCGGGTCCAGCACCAGGTCGCGTGCCACCCGGTCCGACCAGTACCCGCAGGGGTGCTCGCCGGTCTGGAAAAGTCGCAGTTCGTCGTCTCTGTCGCCATGTATCGCCATGGACACAGCATAGCCCCAGGTTGTCGCAGTGGCGGCGACTGTCCGGCGGATGAATGGAATCGGCAGTAGCGTCAACCGACGTCGCGCCCGGGCGTTGTTGTCCCCCGAGGGTGAAGTGATCACCCCGACGCTGTTCCCATCCCCAGGAGTGACCTCATGATCCGTACCCCCCTGCTGCTGGCCCTGCTGCTGGGCACCTCCGCTTCCGGTATCGCGCTCGCGGCCGACACCCCGACCACGCCCGCGCCGCGCCCGGCCAGGCTGGACACCAACGGCGACGGCGTCATCGACCGCAGCGAGGCCGCCGCCAACCCGCGCCTGGCCGCGAAGTTCGACGAGCTGGACAAGAACAAGGACGGCAAGCTCTCGCGCGATGAGCTGCCGCGCTGGCAGCATGGGCGACGTGGCCACGGCGGTGAGCGCTGGGCCAAGCTGGACGTCAACAAGGACGGCCGCATCAGCCGCGAGGAAGCCAAGGCCGATCCGCGCTTGGCCGCGCACTTCGACCAGCTTGATCTGAACAAGGACGGCTACCTGGACAAGGCCGACCGCGAGCTGCGCATGAAGCAGCATCGTGATGCCTGGTTCGCTGCCGCCGACACCAACAAGGACGGCCAGCTGAGCAAGGCCGAGTTCGACGCCGCCAAGGGCCCGATGCACGGTGGCCCGCGCCATGGCGGTCCGCGCGACGGCGGCGCACCGAAGCCGCAGCGCTGAGGGTCAATGCAGTGAATGACGACAACGCCGGCGGCACTGCCGGCGTTGTCCGTTACAGGCGGCCGCTGCGCATCAGCGAGTACGCCACAAGCGCAATGACCATCAGGTTCATGGCGATGATGGCGGTGCGGCCGTACATCGATTCGAACTTCCAGTTGATGCCGGTTCCCCCGCGCCGCGCCGAATCGCGCGCGATCATCGGCGCCATCACCCGCTGCAGCGTCACCAGGCACTGGTAGTTGACCACGCCCAACCCGACCGCCAGCACCGTCAGCTGCGTCCAGACCGGTGCCTGCAGCAACACAGCCAGCAGGATCGCCAGGCACCAGAACATGCCGGTGGTGATGTTGAGGTAGAGGAAGCGGCGCACATCGGCCCGCTCTGCCGCAGTTTCGGTGTACGACATCAGGAAGCGCCCGCCGAGGTAGCTGCCGATCGCGCCACCGACCACGCCGCCGATCACCGCCCCCCAGCTTTCGGCCGGCAGCACATGCAGCTGGCCCAGGGTGGCGGTCAACGATCCCATCGCGGTGCCTCCGGCAACGCTGGCGCCGCCGAGACCGAGCTTGCTGCCACCGACGCCGACGCCGGTGCCGATCAGGATCGCGGCACTGGCGGTGCCGGGTGCGGCCACCAGCACCATCGACACCACGGCGGTGGCGAATGCGGCGCTTGGTGCACTACTGCGCGCGAATTCGCCGAAGCGCTGCAGCAGGCCTTCGCGCACCAGGGCACGTGCACGCGACAGGCGCTTGCGCACGGCCGCATCGCTGAGCCCGAGCAGGTCGGCGACCTGCTGCGAGCGCTGTCCTTCGCGGTAGTACAGCAACAGGACTTCGCGGCTGTCAGCGGGCAGGGCGGAGATGATGTCCTCGGCGGCGATCTCCTCTTCCACCCGCTGCAGGCGATCGGCCGCACCTGGGGCCGGGTCGGCGGCCATGCCCATCGCCACCTCCGCGGCCTCGCCGGTCAGCGGCCGGCCACGTTGCGCACGCAGCCAGTCGCGGGCCAGGTTGCGGGTGATCTGCCGCAGCCACGGCAGGAAACTGGTCGAGCTGCGCAGCTGGTGCAGCTGCTGCCAGCCCTTCACGAAGGCCTCCTGGGCGATGTCCTCGCTGGCCTGACGATCGCGGGTGATGGCCAGCGCGATGGCGGTAACGGTGTTCTGGCAGGCCAGCACGATGCGGCCATAGGCGTGCTGGCAACCGCTGGCGGCGGCGGGCAGTTCGCGTTCCAGGGTCTGGTCGATCGATGCGGCGAACGTCGTCATGGCGGCGGCTCTCCTGCTGGGATTGTGTCCCATGACGGAGCCGCGCGCCCAATGTGACCAGCATTCTGTGCGGTAGCGCCGGCCAGCGGCCGGCACTACCCGTGCGTCACTTCGAGGGTTGGATGCGGACCCGGACTTCTTCCTCTTCCGGTGCGGCCTGCGGAGCCGGTTGCGTCTGCTGCGGCTGGGCCTGCGGGGCAGGGGCCGGTGCGACCGGCGCCGGGGCGCCGCGATGGCGCAGGCCGATCACCAGCGCCACGCCGGCGATCACCACCAGCAGGGCGATGCGAATGCGCCAGGCCCAGCTGCGGCCACCGCTGCCCTGTTCCGGCGCGTCGCGGAAGGCGAATTCGGCGGTCGGATGGTCGCGGCGGGTGGTGTCGAGCAGTCGCGCCTCGCGCAGGATTTCACGCGCGCGCGGCTGGTCGTCGGCGCGCACGATCCACACCGCTGGGTAGGCGTTGGCGTTGCCCAGGTCGGTATAGCTGAACTGGCCGCGGCGACGGGTCTTGTACGAGCGCCCGTTGGTCACCTTGACGTCGATGCCATGCCCGCGCAGCAGCTCGGCGACGCCTTCGACGGTTTCCACGCGCTGGCTGCTGAATATCTGGCGCATGGGTTTACTCCTTGGCCGGCACGGCAGCGGCCGCGGCCTGGTCGGGAACGACGCGGATCAGGCCTTCCTGCGCGGTGCTGGCCACCAGCACGCCGTTGCGGGTGAAGAACTGGCCGCGGGCCAGGCCGCGCGAATCCTGCGCGCTGGGGCTGTCCAGCGAATACAGCAGCCAGTCGTCGGCACGGAACGGGCGGTGGAACCAGATCGCGTGGTCGAGCGAGGCCATCTGCACGTGCGGGTGGTAGTAGCTGATGCCGTGCGGGAAGGTCGCCGTGCCCAGCAGGTGGAAGTCGGAGGCGTAGGCCAGCAGCGCCTGGTGCAGTTCGGGCGCATCGCCGACCGGTTCGCTCAGGCGCAGCCACACCTGGTGGTAGGGCGGGCGCTTGGGCGGGTTCAGTTCATCGCGCGGGTAGACGTGGCGGAACTCGAACGGGCCGCCACGCGACAGCCAGCGCTGCACCTTGATCGGCAGTCGCTCCAGCACCTCGGCCGGCAGCGGCCGGTTCGGTTCGATGTCTTCCGGCTGCGGCACCTCGGGCATCTTGTGCTGGTGCTCGGCGCCGGTCTCGGCCTGCTGGAAAGAGGCCGCGCAGAAGAAGATCACCTTGCCGTGCTGGATCGCGGTGACCCGTCGCACCGAGAAGCTGCCGCCATCGCGGGTGCGGTCCACGTCGTAGACGATCGGGTGGTCGATGTTGCCAGCGCGCAGGAAATAGGCGTGCAGCGAGTGCACGTGGCGGCCATTGTCGACCGTGGCCTGCGCTGCGGCCAGCGCCTGGCCCAGCACCTGCCCGCCGAACACGTACTTGGTGCCGATGTCGCGGCTCTGCCCGCGGAACAGGTTGTCCTCCAGCCGCTCCAGCGTGAGCAGGTCGATCAGCTCGGAGACGACGGGTTCGGGCATGTCGTTCAAGGGGGCGGCCACAGCAGTGAAGAGGCCCCGATTATACCGGTGCAGGCCAGCCCATCATCGGCACTACCGGCTACTTGCCCAGCCGCGCCACCAGCGCCTGCAGCGCGTTCTGTGCATCCGGGGCGAACCAGGCCTCGACGAAGCGGTCGAGCTGGATCAGGTCCGGGTGCAGCGCCTCGTGCAGGTCGGCGCGGGCGATGGCGCGGGTCAGCAGCATCGGCTGGCGCGGCTGCTTGAGCAGGTTCTGCAGCCAGGCCACGGCACGTGCCACCACCAGGTCACCCTCGGCCAGCTCATCGACCAGCCCGATCTGCAGCGCCTGTTCGGCCGGCACCAGCGAACCGGTGGTGAGCAGCACGCCGGCACGGTGCACACCCACCGCACGCCGCAGCAGGCGCTGGATGCCCTCCGGCGCGATCAGGCCGACCTGCACTTCGTTCAGGCCGATGGCGTACGGCCGCGACGGATCGGCGCTGCGCGCCATCACCCGGTAATCGCAGCACAGGGCCAGCACGCAGCCACCGGCCGGGGCGTGGCCGGTGATCGCGGCCACCACCGGGATACGGCTCTCGGCCAGCGTGCGCACCGCGCCGAAGAAGGCGTTCCAGGTGTCCAGCAGCCTGTGCTTGTCATCGCCGTGCGAGAGCAGGTGCGGCACGTCCATGCCGCCGGTGAAGATGCGCTCGCTGCCCGACAGCACGATGCCGTGCGCGTCTTCGGCCATGGCCAGCTCGATGGCGTGGATCAACTGCCGGCACAGGTCGGTGTCCAGTGCGTTGACCGGCGGCCGCGCCAAGCGCAGCTCGCGGATGGGGCCGTGGTTGATCACCTCGATGAGCGTCGTCATGCTGCGGTCTCGTTGCGAAGAAGGAACCTGGGCGGATGATAACCAAACCATTCGTTGGCGTACTGTGGGTTCTGTGTGCGGCCGCAGCATCGGCTTCAGCGGCCGAACCGGCCTGCGTCACGGTGGAGCAGGGCTGGGCGCGGTTGCCACCGAATCCGGCGATGCCGATGACCGCTGGTTACGGCGTGATCCACAACGGCTGCAGCAAGGCGGTGGCAATCACTGGCGCAGCCAGCAGCAGCTTCGATGATGTGTCACTGCACGAGACCACGATTGTCGATGGCGTCAGCCGGATGCGCGCGATCGAACGCCTGCCGCTGGCGCCGGGCGCGCGTGCCGAGCTCAAGCCCGGCGGCCTGCACCTGATGCTGATGCAGGGCAAGGGCGCGTTGAAGGAAGGCCAGGCGCTGCCGTTGCGGCTGCAGCTGGAAGGCGGCGGCGAAGCGAGTGCGACGTTGACCGTGCGCAAGGCTGTGAAATGAGGCTCGGGTAGCGCCGGCCGCTGGCCGGCAGGACAGGAAATGCCGGTCAGCGGCCGGCACTACCGCAGGGTCTTACGACCAGTCGTACGAGAACAGCACCGTGCGGCTCACCGGCTCATACAGCATCACGATCGCGTCGGCGCCGGTGGCGCACCAGTTGTAGCCAGCGACTTCGGCCACGGCGAAGAACTTGTGGCCATCGTGGCGGATGATCGCCAGTTCGGCATCATCTGGAGCATGCCGGTCGTTGGCGGCGTCGGTGAATTCCAGGGTGAAGGCGGCCGGAATATCGGCTGTTTCGATCCAGTTGCCACAGGAAATCCGTCCACCCAGCGTATCCAGGTAATCGCGCTCGCTGGGCTCGTCCTTGCCATAGCGCGAGTAGCAGGCCAGGCGGCCGTGCGTGGCATGGTAGTCACGCGCCTTGGCATAGCTCTCGCGCATCTGCGCGATGTGTTTCCGCGCGTGCTTGTCATCCACCTGATTGCCGATGAAATAGCCCTCGTTGCCGAGGAAGCGCATCTGGTTGCCGGCGGTCAGCTCGAAGGCGATCCAGTTGGTGCTGGTGAAGTCGTTGTGGTGTTCTTCGGTGGTCTCGCCGATGCAGCCGTCGTACGGCTCGATCGGGCACAGCATCGTTGCCACCTGGCCGGCCAGTTCAGGGCGCAGCAGACCGAGGTCGATCTTCAGCAGCGGCAGCAGATGCTGGGCGAGCCACGCCTGGTCAGCGGGGAAGACATCGGTAGGGAAGGGGACCATGCCGGGCAGCAGGTCGCGCAGTTCAGTCTGGTGGATCATCTCAGTCCTTTGAATGGGATCGGTAGTGCCGGCCGTTGGCCGGCATGCGCGATGCATCTGGAGGTTGCCGGCCAGCGGCCGGCACCACCTTCAGGTGGAAGCGCTGCGGATCGCCTCCGGCAGCGGTGCGCTCCTGCCGGTCTGCGTATCCATCCAGACCACCACCACGTTGCCATCCGAGTACAGCTTCGAGTCGTCCTGCTGGTCGACGATGCGGTGGCCAATGGTCACGCTGCTGTTGCCCAGGCGCTCGACGAACAGCTCGACCAGGATGTCGTTGGGCCACACGATCGGCAGGCGGTAGTTGACGTTGGTCGCGGCCACCACCGGTGCGATGCGGTCGGTCATCGACACGCCTTCCACGCCCAGCATCCAGCGCACGCGCGCTTCCTCCAGGTAGGAAATGTACTTGGCGTTGTTGACGTGGCCCATGCTGTCCATGTCACGCCAGCGCACGCTGATCGGGATGCGGGCCAGGATCTTGTGTTCGCTGCTCATCAGGCGTCCTTCTTCTTGCGGGTCGTCGCGGTCTTGCTGGTCTTGCCGGTGCTCCTGGCAGCCACCGCCTTCTTCGCCGGCTTCTCAGGCTTCAGCTTGCGTGGCGGACGGGCGTCGGGCTTGTTGGCCACCGCAGCCGGTTGCTCCGGGCGCGCGCTGGTGGAGGGCAGCATGCGGGCCAGAAACTGGCCGGTGTACGACTGCGGGCAGGCCGCCACGTCTTCCGGCGTGCCGGTGACCAGGATGGTGCCACCGCGATGCCCGCCTTCCGGGCCCAGATCGACGATCCAGTCGGCGGTCTTGATCACGTCCAGGTTGTGCTCGATCACCACCACCGTGTTGCCCTCGTCGCGCAGCTTGTGCAGCACGCCCAGCAGCGCTTCGATGTCGTGGAAGTGCAGGCCGGTGGTCGGCTCGTCGAGGATGTACAGGGTGCGGCCGGTATCGCGGCGCGACAGTTCCTTGGACAGCTTCACGCGCTGGGCTTCACCACCGGACAGCGTGGTCGCGCTCTGGCCCAGCTTGATGTAGCTCAGGCCCACGTCCACCAGCGTTTCCAGCTTGCGCGCGATCGAAGGCACCGGCTCGAACAGCTTCAGCGCATCCTCGACGGTCATTTCCAGCACGTCGTTGATGTTGAAGCCCTTGTAAAGGATCTCCAGCGTTTCGCGGTTGTAGCGCTTGCCGTGGCAGACATCGCAGGGCACGTACACGTCCGGCAGGAAGTGCATCTCCACCTTGATCAGGCCGTCGCCCTGGCAGGCCTCGCAGCGGCCGCCGCGCACGTTGAAGCTGAAACGGCCCGGCGAATAGCCGCGCGCACGCGCCTCCGGCACCTGTGCGAACAACTCGCGCAGCGGCGTGAACAGGCCGGTGTAGGTGGCCGGGTTCGATCGCGGGGTGCGGCCGATCGGCGACTGGTCGATGTCCACCACCTTGTCGAACAGATCCAGGCCATCAATCTCCCTGTACGGCGCAACCGGGTGCGAGGCACCGTTGATCTCGTTGGCAGCCAGCGAGAACAGGGTATCGTTGATCAGGGTCGACTTGCCCGAGCCGGACACGCCCGTCACGCAGGTCAGCAGGCCCGCCGGAATCGCCAGGTCCACGCCCTTGAGGTTGTTGCCGCTGGCACCGCGCAGGTGCAGCGTCATCTTCGGGTTCGGCGTGTGCCGGCGAGCAGGGATCTCGATCGCGCGCTTGCCGGACAGGTACTGGCCGGTCAGCGAGCGCGGGGTCTCCAGAATGTCCTGCAGGGTGCCCTGGCCGACGATCTCGCCGCCATGCACGCCCGCGCCCGGGCCGATGTCCAGCACGTAGTCGGCCAGGCGGATCGCGTCCTCGTCATGCTCGACCACGATCACCGTGTTGCCCAGGTCGCGCAGGCGGGTGAGGGTGCCCAACAGGCGTTCATTGTCGCGCTGGTGCAGGCCGATCGACGGTTCGTCGAGCACGTACATCACGCCCACCAGGCCGGCGCCGATCTGGCTGGCCAGGCGGATGCGCTGCGCCTCGCCACCGGACAGGGTGTCGGCCTTGCGTTCCAGGGTCAGGTAATCCAGGCCCACATCGACCAGGAAGCCGAGGCGCTCACCGATTTCCTTGACGATCTTCGCGGCGATCTCGCCACGCCAGCCCGGCAGGCTCAGCTCGCTGAAGAACTTCAGCGCCTCGTCGATCGGCAGCACCACCAGCTCCGGCAGTGGGCGGTCGGCCACGAACACGTTGCGTGCCGCCTTGTTCAGGCGCGCGCCGTTGCACTCCGGGCACGGGCGTTCGCTGATGTACTTGGACAGCTCCTCGCGTACCGCCGGCGATTCGGTCTCCTTGTAGCGGCGTTCGAGGTTGGGAATGATGCCTTCGAAGCGGTGCTTGCGCTGGGTGCGGCCGCCGGCTTCGGTGAAGTAGGTGAAGGTGATCGTTTCATCGCCGCTGCCGTACAGCACGGCCTGCTGCACCTTGGCTGACAGGGAGTTCCACGCAGCGTCCACGTCGAACCTGTAGTGCTTGGCCAGCGAGGCGATCAGCTGGAAGTAGTAGGCGTTGCGACGGTCCCAGCCGCGCACCGCACCGGCGGCCAGCGACAGCTCCGGATGCACCACCACCCGCGACGGATCGAAGAACTCGGCCATGCCCAGGCCATCGCAGCCGGGGCACGCACCCATCGGTGCATTGAACGAGAACAGGCGCGGTTCCAGCTCCGGCAGCGAGTAGTCGCAGACCGGGCAGGAGTACTTGGAGGAGAACAGCGTGGGCGAAGCATCGGCGCTGTCCAGGCTCTGCACCGAGGCCATGCCATCGCCCAGCTTGAGCGCCGTTTCAAAGCTCTCGGCCAGGCGCTGCTTGATGTCCTCGCGCGGGCGGAAGCGGTCGATCACCGCCTCGATGGTGTGCTTCTGGCGCAGCGCCAGCGGCGGCACCGCATCGATTTCGTGCAGCTCGCCGTCCACGCGCACACGCACGAAGCCCTGCGCGCGCAGCTGGTCGAAGACCTGTGCGTGTTCGCCCTTGCGGTCACGGATGACCGGGGCCAGCAGCATGTAGCGCTGCTCCGGGTCCAGGGTCAGCACCTGGTCGACCATCTGGCTGACCGTCTGCGCCTCCAGTGGGTAGCCGTGGTCCGGGCAGCGCGGGGTGCCCACGCGTGCGTACAGCAGGCGCAGGTAGTCGTAGATCTCGGTGATGGTGCCGACCGTCGAACGCGGGTTGTGCGAGGTCGACTTCTGCTCGATCGAGATGGCCGGGGACAGGCCTTCGATGTGGTCCAGGTCCGGCTTTTCCATCACGCTCAGGAACTGGCGCGCATAGGCCGACAGCGACTCGACGTAGCGGCGCTGGCCTTCTGCATAGATGGTGTCGAACGCCAGCGAGGACTTGCCCGAACCGGACAGGCCGGTGATCACGATCAGCTTGTCGCGGGGCAGGTCGAGGTCGAGGTTCTTCAGGTTGTGCGTCCGCGCGCCGCGGATGCGGATGAAATCCATCGCCATGGGGGATCCGGTTGTGGGGGCGTTGGCTGGGTGCCGGGCCAGCAGGGAACGGCAATCGGTCAGCCTACCGAGGTGACCAGATGGGGGCAATGGGCGACAATGCCACCCCGGCGTCTCACGTTGTGAGACCGGCCGACAGCTTTGTGTAGGGTCGGGCCATGTGCAGCGGCCTGGACCGCGAACCGTTCAGCCGTGCATGGCTCGGCCTGCAGGGCCGGGCCCGTGGGTCGTTCAGGGGTTGACTTGACCCGCGCCCGCTGATCTGCGTACAATCCCGCTCCTGTCCGCCCTCGATGGCGGCAGTTCAGACCACAATAACTACAGAGGAAGGCCTGGTCATGTACGCAGTACTGGTCACCGGCGGTAAGCAATACCGCGTGGCGCAGGGCGAAAAGCTCCGCATTGAAAAGCTCGAAGTCGAAGTCGGCAGCGAGATCAAGTTCGACAACATCCTGATGCTGGGTGACAGCGATGGCGTGAAGCTGGGCGATGCGCTGAAGGGCGCTGCCGTCACCGCCAAGGTCCTGTCCCAGGGTCGTGCTGACAAGGTGCGGATCATCAAGTTCCGTCGCCGCAAGCACCACATGAAGCGTCAGGGTCACCGTCAGTACTACACCGAAATCGAGATCACCGGCATCGCCGGCTAAGTATCAGGAGAAGCAGTCATGGCACATAAAAAGGGCGTAGGCTCCTCGCGCAACGGTCGCGACTCCAACCCGAAGTACCTGGGCGTCAAGATCTTCGGCGGCCAGGCCATCGAAGCCGGCAACATCATCGTGCGTCAGCGCGGCACCCAGTTCCACCCGGGCACCGGCGTTGGCCTGGGCCGTGACCACACCCTGTTCGCCCTCGTGGACGGCAAGGTGGAGTTCTCGGTCAAGGGCGCCAAGAAGCGCCGCACCGTCAGCATCGTCTCGGCCGACGCCTGATCCAGGCATCGCCGGCACCCGTGCCCCGGCATGGGAGTGCTGCATGAAGAGCCCCGCTTCGGCGGGGCTTTTCGTTAGAGTTGAAGCAAGACCGGCTGGGCCGGGTTACCGGCCCGCGGCCGGCATGACATTCAAGGTGGCGGCCAGCAGGCCGCGCCCATCGCAGGCATCGAAACAATGAAACTGGTAGACGAAGCAGAAATCGAAGTGTTCGCCGGCAACGGCGGCAACGGCTGCATTGGCTTCCGTCGCGAGAAGTTCATTCCGCTCGGCGGCCCGGACGGCGGCGACGGCGGTGCGGGCGGCAGCGTTTACATCCGCGCCGACGAAAACCTGAACACCCTGGTCGACTTCCGCCATGAGCGCATCTTCAAGGCGCAGCGTGGCGAGAACGGCATGGGCCGCCAGGCCTATGGCAAGGGCGGCGAAGACCTGACCATCACCGTGCCGGTCGGCACCGTGGTCATCAACGTTGCCACCGATGAAGTCATCGGCGACCTGACCCGGCACGGCGACCGCCTGCTGGTGGCCAAGGGCGGCCGCGGTGGCCTGGGCAACATGCACTTCAAGAGCTCGACCAATCGCTCGCCGCGCCAGGCGCTGCCGGGCGAGCCGGGTGAGGAGCGCACGCTGAAGCTGGAGCTGAAGCTGCTGGCCGACGTCGGCCTGCTGGGCTTCCCCAATGCCGGCAAGAGCACCCTGATCCGTGCCGTTTCGGCTGCAACGCCGAAGGTGGCCGATTACCCGTTCACCACGCTGTACCCGAACCTGGGCGTGGTGAAGGTGGAGAACCACCGCAGCTTCGTGATCGCCGACATTCCGGGCCTGATCGAAGGCGCGGCGGATGGTGCCGGCCTGGGTGCGCAGTTCCTGCGCCACCTGCAGCGTACCCGCCTGTTGCTGCACCTGGTGGACATCTCGCCGATGGAAGGCGGCGTGGAAGGCATTTCGCCGGTGGAGCAGGTGCGTGCGATCGAACGCGAGCTGGAGAAGCACGATCCGGAGCTGCTGAACAAGCCGCGCTGGCTGGTGCTGAACAAGGCTGACCTGATGTTCGAGGACGAGGCGCAGGCCGCGGCCGAGCAGATCGTCGCCGAACTGGGCTGGAAGGAGCCGTGGTTCCTGGTCTCCGCGCTGGGTCGCGAAGGTACCTTCCCGATCATGAGCCGGATCATGGCGTTCTTCGATCGCCAGAAGGAAGAAGAGCAGGAAGCCCGCGACGCGCAGTAATGCCGTTGTGGTTCCATGCGAAAAACCCGGCTTCGGCCGGGTTTTTTATTTGGTAGTGCCGGCCGCGCGGCTCCGCGGATCGCCCGGACCGCAGGCAACAAAAAACCCGGCCGAGGCCGGGCTTTTGTCTGCAGCCCAACCCCGGAGGGCAGGGCGGCAACGCCGGATCAGGCGGCCTTGAGGGCCTTGATGCGGTCGTTCAGGCGGCTCTTGTGGCGAGCAGCCTTGTTCTTGTGGATCAGGCCACGCGCGCTGAAGCGATCCAGGATCGGCTGGGCAACGGCGAAGGCGGCTTCGGCGCCGGCGGCATCGTTGGCGTCCAGCGCCTTGATCACTTTCTTGACAGCGGTGCGCAGCATCGAGCGCTGAGCCACGTTGCGCGCGTTGCGCACGACGGTCTGCTTGGCGCGCTTCTTGGCGGACTTGATATTGGCCACGGTGGTGGTTTCCTGAAAAATCGGTGTTATGGGAACAGCAAGCTAGCTAGTATGATGGCGTAAGAAATGCACGTCAAGTCGATTGTCAAGAGGGACGCTGAGTGAGTTCACCCAAGTTGTTGCGGGGCCTGCTGTCGTTCAGCAGCATGACCATGGTCTCGCGCGTTCTCGGACTTGTCCGGGACTTCGTGGTGACCACCACGTTCGGCACCAACGCCATCACTGATGCTTTCTGGGTCGCCTTCAGGGTACCCAATTTCCTGCGGCGTTTGTTCGCCGAGGGCTCGTTTGCCACCGCTTTCGTGCCCGTGTTCACGGAAGTGAAGGAAACCCGCAGCCACGCCGAACTGCGCGAACTGATGGCGCGCACCGCCGGCACCCTGGGCGGGGTGCTGATGCTGGTCACCGCACTGGCCCTGATCTTCGCGCCGCAGCTGGCCTCGGTCTTCTCCAGTGGCGTTGATACCGACCCGGTCAAGCAGGGCCTGCTGGTCGACCTGTTCCGCCTGACCTTCCCGTTCCTGCTGTTCGTCTCGCTGACCGCACTGGCCGGCGGTGCGCTGAACAGCTTCCAGCGCTTCGCGATGCCGGCGCTGACCCCGGTCATTCTCAACCTGTGCATGATCGCCGGTGCGCTGTGGCTGGCGCCGCGGCTGGGCGGCACGCCGGAAAAGCAGATCCTGGCGCTGGGCTGGGCGGTGCTGGCGGCCGGCATCCTGCAGTTGCTGTTCCAGCTGCCCTCGCTGAAGGGCATCAACCTGCTGACCCTGCCGCGCTGGGGCTGGAGCCATCCGGGCGTGCGCAAGGTGATGACGCTGATGGTGCCGACCCTGTTCGGTTCCTCTGTGGCGCAGATCAACCTGCTGCTGGACACGGTGATCGCGGCCAAGCTGACCGATGGCTCGCAGTCCTGGCTGTCGCTGGCCGACCGCTTCCTGGAGCTGCCGCTGGGCGTGTTCGGCGTGGCGCTGGGCACGGTGATCCTGCCGGCGCTGGCCCGCCATCACGTCAGTACCGACCGCGAGGGCTTCTCGCGCTCGTTGGACTGGGGCCTGCGCATGACCCTGCTGATCTCGGTGCCGGCCATGCTGGGCCTGCTGCTGCTGGCCGAGCCGCTGATCGCGACCATCTTCCAGCACGGCCAGTTCAGTGCCTTCGATACCCGCATGACCGCGTTGTCGGTGTACGGCCTGAGCTTCGGCCTGCCGGCATTCGCCCTGCTGAAGGTGGTACTGCCGGCTTTCTACGCCCGCCAGGACACCAAGACGCCGGTGCGCGCGGGTGTGGCCGCGCTGGTGGCCAACATGGTGTTCAACTTCGCCCTTCTGGCGGTGTTGTACCAGGTGATGGTGCCGGACGAGCTGAAGGCGCAGGGCGTGATGGCGGCCATCGGCAAGCAGCCGGGCCTGCACCTGGCGCTGGGCATTGCCAGTGCGCTGTCCAGTTACCTGAACCTGGGCCTGCTCTGGTACTGGCTGGGCAAGACCGATGTCTACCGCCGCCGGCCGGGCTGGGCTGGCTATCTGCTGCGGCTGCTGCTGGCCTGCGCGGCCATGGTCGGGGTGCTGCTGGCCCTGCTGCACTGGCTGCCAGGCTTCTCGGCGATGACTGTGTGGGAGCGGATCGGCGCCCTGGCGCTGCTGGTCGGTGGCGGTGGCGCGACCTACACGGTTGCCATGGTGGCGATGGGCTTCCGCCCGCGCGACCTGCGTGGGCATTGATCGTGCGCCGTGACGGCTATACTTCAGGGTTACACCATTGAAGCGGCGGCCCCGGTCGGGCCGGAACGAGAGTTGATGAGCAGGCTGTTCAGAAGCGTGGAGGGCGGGGCGCTGTTCCCCAACGGAAGCGTGGTCTGTATCGGTGCATTTGACGGCCTCCACCTGGGCCATCGTGCGCTGGTGCGCCACGCGGTTGCCCGCGCGCGCGCCTTGGGCGTGGCCGCAGTGGCCGTGGCATTCGAGCCGCTGCCGCGTGAATTCTTTTCCCAGGGCACGCCGCCACCGCGGCTGACCCTGGCCCGCAGCAAGGTCGAGATCCTGCGCGAGCTCGGTGTGGATGCGATTGGACTGTTGCGTTTCGACGCGGCGATGGCAGCGATGCCGGCCGAGGATTTCGTCCACCGGCTGCTGGCCCACCGCCTGGGCGCACGCGAAGTGTGGATCGGCCCGGAGTTCTGCTTCGGCAACCGCCGCCGTGGCGACCTGGCCCTGCTGCAGAAGATGGGTGCTGCACTGGGCTTCACCGCGGGCGAGATCGAAGCGGTGGATCTGCATGGCGAGCGCATTTCCAGCACCCGCATCCGCCAGCTGCTGCAGCAGGGCGACTTCGCCCGTGCCAACGACCTGCTGGGCCGTCCATACGCGATCAGCGGCCGGGTGGTGCGCGGTCGACAGCTTGGCCGTACGCTGGGTTTCCCCACCGCCAACCTGCGGTTCCCGAAGACGCCGGCGCTGTCGGGTATCTACGCGACCTGGGTGCATGGTGTGTTCGACCAACCGTGGCCATCGGTGTCCAGCTTCGGCACGCGGCCGACGGTGGAGGGCGTGGAGCCGCTGCTGGAAGCCCACCTGTTCGATTTCCAGGGTGACCTGTACGGTCGCCACATCGACGTGGAATTCGTCGCCAAGCTGCGCGACGAAGAGAAGTTCAATGATCTGGCGGCGCTGACCGACCAGATGCACCGCGACGCCGAACAGGCGCGCGCCATCCTTTCCGAACATAGATTGCGAGCCACTGCGTGAGCCAGGACTACAAGACCACCCTGAACCTGCCAGCCACCGAATTCCCGATGCGCGGCGACCTGCCCAAGCGCGAGCCGGGCATTCTGGCGCGGTGGGAAGCGCAGGGGCTCTACCAGCAGCTGCGCGACAACGCCGCCGGCCGCCCGCTGTTCGTGCTGCACGACGGCCCCCCGTACGCCAACGGCCGCATCCACCTGGGCCACGCGGTCAACAAGATCCTGAAGGACATCATCGTCAAGTCGCGCTACCTGGCCGGCTTCGATGCGCCCTATGTGCCGGGCTGGGACTGCCATGGCCTGCCGATCGAGATCGCGGTGGAAAAGAAGTGGGGCAAGGTCGGCACCAAGCTCGACGCCGTCGAATTCCGCCAGAAGTGCCGCGAGTTCGCCGAAGAGCAGATCAATATCCAGCGCGTGGACTTCAAGCGGCTGGGCGTGACCGGTGACTGGGACAACCCGTACAAGACCCTGAGCTTCGACTTCGAGGCCAACGAGATCCGTGCGCTGTCCAAGGTCGTGGCCAACGGCCACCTGGTGCGCGGCGCCAAGCCGGTGTACTGGTGCTTCGACTGTGGCTCGGCGCTGGCCGAGGCCGAGATCGAGTACCAGGAAAAGGAATCGCCGGCGATCGACGTGGCCTACGCCGCACGCGATGCGCAGGCCATCGGCCAGGCGTTCGGCGTGAGCGTGCCGGCCGACGTGGAAGTGGCCGTACCGATCTGGACCACTACCCCGTGGACGCTGCCGGCCTCGCTGGCGGTGTCGCTGGGCGCGGAGATCCGGTACGTGCTGGCCGAAGGCCCGGCGCACAACGGCAAGCGCCGTTGGCTGGTGCTGGCTGCGGCGCTGGCCGAGCGCGCGCTGCAGCGCTATGGCGTCGAAAACGTGGTGCTGCACGGTGAAACCACCGGTGCGGCGCTGGAGAACCAGCTGCTGGCGCACCCGTTCTACCCGGAGCGCGAGATCCTGGTGCTCAACGGCGACCACGTCTCCGACGAGGACGGTACCGGTGCGGTGCACACCGCCCCCGGCCACGGCCAGGAAGACTTCGTGGTCAGCCAGAAGTACGGCCTGCTGGACAAGTACAACGCCGGGCAGGTGACCCCGATCGACGGCCGTGGCGTGTACCTGGAATCGACCCCGCCGGCCGGTGAGGTGGTGCTGGCCGGCCAGCACCTGTGGAAGGCGCAGGAGGCCATCGTCGGCGTGCTGCGCGACAACGGTTCGCTGCTGGCGTTCCATCCGATCCGCCACAGCTACCCGCACTGCTGGCGCCACAAGACGCCGGTGGTGTTCCGCGCCACCCCGCAGTGGTTCATCTCGATGGACAAGGCCAACCTGCGCAACGATGCGCTGGCCGCCATCGACACCGTCGGCTGGTTCCCGACCTGGGGCAAGGCGCGCATCCAGAGCATGGTCGACGGCCGCCCGGACTGGACCATCTCCCGCCAGCGCACCTGGGGCGTGCCGATCGCACTGTTCACCCACCGGCAGACCGGCGAGATCCATCCGCGTTCGGTGGAGCTGATGCAGCAGGTCGCCGACCGCGTGGAAGCCGAGGGCATCGACGTGTGGTACTCGCTGGACGCCGCCGAACTGCTCGGCGCCGAAGCGACCGACTACGAGAAAGTCACCGACATCCTCGACGTCTGGTTCGATTCGGGCGTGACCCATGAAGGCGTGCTTGCCGCGCGTGGCTTCGGCAAGCCGGCCGACCTGTACCTGGAAGGCTCCGACCAGCATCGCGGCTGGTTCCAGTCCTCGCTGCTGACCGGGGTGGCGATCGACAAGCGCGCGCCGTACAAGCAGTGCCTGACCCACGGCTTCACCGTGGACGAGCACGGCCGCAAGATGTCCAAGTCGCTGGGCAACGGCATCGAGCCGCAGGACATCATGAACAAGCTGGGCGCGGACATACTGCGCCTGTGGATCGCCTCGGCCGACTACAGCAACGAGATGTCGCTGTCGCAGGAGATCCTGAAGCGCAATGCCGATGCCTACCGCCGCCTGCGCAACACCGCACGCTTCCTGCTCGGCAACCTGGACGGCTTCGACCCGGCCCAGCACCTGCGTCCGCTCGACCAGATGGTCGCGCTGGACCGCTGGATCGTGCATCGCGCGTGGGAGCTGCAGGAGAAGATCAAGGCAGCCTACGACGGCTACAACATGGCCGAGATCGTGCAGCTGCTGCTGAACTTCTGCAGCGTGGACCTGGGCTCGCTGTACCTGGACGTGACCAAGGATCGCCTGTACACGATGCCGACGGATTCGCACGGTCGCCGTTCGGCACAGAGCGCGATGTACCACATCGCCGAAGCGTTCACCCGCTGGGTCGCGCCGATCCTGACCTTCACCGCCGACGAGCTGTGGGGCTACCTGCCGGGCGAACGCGCCGGCCACGTGCTGTTCACCACCTGGTACGACGGCCTGGCGCCGCTGCCGGCCGATGCCCAGCTCAACGCCGCCGACTTCGACCAGCTGCTGGCCGTGCGCGAACAGGTGGCCAAGGTGCTCGAGCCGATGCGGGCAAACGGCGCGATCGGTGCCGCACTGGAAGCGGAGATCACCATTGCCGCCAGCGAGGAGCAGGCCGCGCGCTGGCAGCCGCTGGCCGATGAACTGCGTTTCCTTTTCATCAGTGGCGACGTGCAGGTGCGCCCGGCGACCACCGACGAGGTGTTCGTCAGTGCCCAGCCGACCAGCAAGGCCAAGTGCGTGCGCTGCTGGCACCACCGCGCCGACGTCGGCAGCAACGCCGACCATCCGGAACTGTGCGGCCGCTGCGTGAGCAACGTGACCGGCGCCGGCGAAGTGCGGAGCTGGTTCTGATGGCCGCGTCCCGTCCGCATCCGAACGCGCTGGTCTGGCTGCTGCTGTCGGTGGCCATCATCGGCCTGGACCAGTGGTCCAAGGCCTGGGTGCTGTCCAGCCTCCCGGAGTTCCAGCCGGTGGTGGTCATCGACGGCTTCTGGAACTGGTACCGCACCTATAACACCGGCGCGGCATTCAGTTTCCTGAGCGACGCCGGTGGTTGGCAGAAGTACTTCTTCACTGCACTGGCTATCGCCATCAGCGGCCTGATGGCCTGGTGGCTGCGCGGCACCGCCCGTGGCAACTGGAAGGCCGCGGTGCCGTATGCACTGATCATCGGCGGCGCCATCGGCAACGTGATCGACCGCCAGGTGCACGGTCACGTGGTCGATTTCATCCAGTGGTACGTGGGCAGCTACACCTGGCCCTCGTTCAACATCGCCGATTCGGCCATTGTGGTGGGTGCCATCGGCATCGCCCTGTTTGGCCTGTTCGACGGCAAGTCCGCCAAAAAGGCGGATAATGCCAACCCGAAACCGTAAGCCGGCCGCTGCCGGGAGATTGAACTGATGGATGTGCTGCTCGCCAACCCGCGTGGTTTCTGTGCCGGTGTCGATCGTGCGATCGAGATCGTCAAGCGCGCGATCGAAACGCTGGGCGCGCCCATCTATGTCCGCCATGAAGTGGTGCACAACCGCTTCGTGGTCGACGACCTGAAGCAGCGCGGCGCGATCTTCGTCGAAGAGCTCGACGAGGTTCCGGACAACAATACGGTGATCTTCAGTGCCCATGGCGTGTCCCAGGCGGTGCGCCAGGAAGCCGAGCGTCGTGGCCTGAAGGTGTTCGACGCCACCTGCCCGCTGGTGACCAAGGTCCACTTCGAAGTTGCCCGCCACTGCCGCGCTGGCCGTGACGTGGTGCTGATCGGCCACGCCGGTCACCCGGAAGTGGAGGGCACCATGGGCCAGTGGAACCGCGAAGCCGGTACCGGGCAGATCTACCTGGTGGAGGATGTCGAGCAGGTTGCGACGCTGCAGATCAACCAGCCGGACAACTTCGCCTACACCACCCAGACCACGCTGTCGGTGGATGACACGCGCGGCATCATCGATGCGCTGCGCGAGCGGTTCCCGGCGATGCAGGGCCCGAAGAACGACGACATCTGCTACGCCACGCAGAACCGCCAGGACGCCGTACGCGATCTGGCCAAGCGCTGCGACCTGGTGCTGGTGGTCGGCTCGCCGAACAGCTCCAATTCCAACCGCCTGAGCGAACTGGCCCGCCGCGAAGGCGTGGAGTCGTACCTGATCGACGGTGCGCACGAGATCGACCCGGCGTGGGTGGCGGGCAAGCAGCACATCGGCGTGACCGCTGGCGCCTCGGCGCCGCAGGTGCTGGTCGACGGCGTGCTGGCACGCCTGGCCGAGCTGGGTGCCAGTGGCGTGTCCGAGCTGGACGGCGAGCCGGAATCGATGGTGTTCGCGCTGCCGAAGGAACTGCGCCTGCGCCTGGTCGACTGACCGGGAAAGGCCTCATCCACGCATGGCGTGGATCTACTGCACCGGGCCAGTGTGTGCCGGTACAGCGCGCATTGCCCAGTAGATCCACGCCACGCGTGGATAAGCACATCCATGACCTTTGGCCATGGGGCCCGCCATCGCACAGGCCTAGCATCGGAGGATTCTCCGATGCTGGAAGTTGCCGATGAAGACCCGTGCCCTGGCGATGTCGTTGCTGTTCGCGTTGGCCGCCACGCCCGCGCTGGCGCAGGCCTCGCCATCGGGTGATGCCGCAGCCCCCGGCCTGCTGCGCATCGATGTGGATGCACGTGACCTTGCCCGTCGCATCTTCAAGGTGACCGCCACCGTGCCGGTCAAGCCCGGTCCGGTCACCCTGCTGTACCCGCAGTGGATTCCCGGCAACCATTCGCCCACCGGCCCGATCGACAAGCTGGCCGGCCTGCGCGTGACCGCCAACGGCAAGCCGCTGGCCTGGCAGCGCGACCAGTACAACGTCTATGCGTTCAAGGTGGACGTGCCCGAGGGCGTCAGCGAGATCGTCGCCCACTTCGATTTCCTGTCCTCGCAGGGCGGGAGCCAGGGGCGGGTGGTGATGACCCCGGAAATGCTCAACCTGCAGTGGAACGCCAATTCGCTGTATCCGGCCGGCGTAGATGCGCGCAACCTGCAGGCGCAGGCCAGCGTGACCCTGCCCAAGGGCTGGTCGTTTGCCACGGCGCTGGAAACCGCGCGCCGCGACGGCGATACCGTGGTGTTCAAGCCGATCTCGTATGACCATCTGGTCGATTCGCCGTTGTTTGCCGGCGAGCACTACCAGCGCATCGATCTCGATCCGGGCGCGAAGGTGCCGGTGCACCTCAATGTGTTTGCCGACGAAGCCAAGTCGCTGAAGCCGACCGACGCGCAGATCACGATGCACCGCGCGCTGGTGCAGCAGGCCGACAGGCTCTATGGCGTGCGTCACTACAACCATTATGAATTCCTGCTGGCCTTGACCGATCGTCTTGGCGGCATCGGCCTGGAGCATCACCGCTCCAGCGAGAACAGCGCCGACCCGGGTTACTTCACCGAGTGGGACAGCAACGCGTGGATGCGCGATCTGCTGCCGCACGAGTACACCCATTCCTGGAACGGCAAGTACCGTCGCGGTGCCGACCTGGCCACCGCCAATTTCAACGTGCCGATGGGCGACAGCCTGCTGTGGGTGTACGAGGGCCAGACCCAGTTCTGGGGGCAGGTGCTGGCGGCACGCTCGGGGTTGTGGTCGGCTGCGCAGGCGCGCGACATGCTGGCCAATGTGGCCGCGACCTATGACCGTGGCCGCCCGGGCCTGGCCTGGCGTCCGCTGCAGGACACCACCAACGACCCGACCATCGCCCAGCGTCGCACGCTGCCGTATCGCAACTACCAGATGAGCGAAGACTACTACTCCGGCGGCCAGATGCTGTGGCTGGAAGTGGAAGGCAAGCTGCGCGAACTGAGTGGCAACCGCCGCAGCCTGGATGACTTCGCGCGCGCCTTCTTCGGCGTCGGCAATGGCGACTGGGACGTCAACCCGTACACCTTCGACGACGTGGTCGCGACCTTGAACGGCATCGCGCCGTACGACTGGGCGACGTTCCTGCGCGGGCGCCTGGACGGCCACGGCGCGTTGACCGGTGGCCTGGAGCTGGCGGGCTGGAAGCTGGTCTACCGCGATACGCCGAACGATGCCTACAAGGCGCAGGAGAAGCGCGCCAAGGCCGCATTGCTGGCGTACTCGCTGGGTGCGACGGTGCTCGACAACGGTACGGTCGGCGACGTGATCTGGGACAGCCCGGCCTTCAACGCCGGCCTGGCGCCTGGCATGAAGGTGATTGCCGTTGGCGGCCGCGAGTACAGCAGCCAGCGCTTGAAGGACGCGGTGGCGGCGGCTGCGAAGGACAAGTCGCCGATCGTGCTGCTGGTGAAGCAGTTCGATCGGATCGACACGATGAACATCGACTACCACGGTGGCCTGCAGTACCCGGTGCTGGAGCGCATTGCCGGCAAGCCTGACCGCCTTGCGGAGCTGTGGAAGCCACGATGAAGCCGCGCGCCCGCGATGGCGTGATCCTGCTGATGGCGATCCTGGCCATCGTCGGCACGTTCCTGCACGGTGACGGGCGCTGGCTGCACTGGCTGGCGAAGCCGGCGACCACGCTGCTGATCGCTGCCATCGCCTGGCGGGTGCGTGATCCTGCGCAGCCGACCTACCGGCGCGCGGTGCTGGCCGGCATGCTGCTGTCGTGCGTGGGTGACATCGCGCTGATGCTGCCGATGGACGCGTTCGTACCGGGGCTGGTGGCGTTCCTGCTGGCGCACCTCTGCTACATCGTGGCCTTCCGCGACGGCCTGCGTGCCGGACGTGGCCTGCTCGCCGCCAGCGTCCTGCTGGCGACGTTTGCTGTGCTCAACGTACTTGGCCTGTGGCCGCACCTGCCCGCACCGATGCGCATTCCGGTGCTGGCGTATGTGGTGGTGCTGGCCTCGATGGCGGTGCTGGCACTGGCACGCCAGTGGCGCCGGCCACAGCCGGCTGCCGTGGAAGCCCGAAGCGCCCGCTGGGCCGCGGCAGGTGCAGTGCTGTTCGTGGCCAGCGATTCACTGCTGGCCTGGGACCGCTTCGCCGGCGGTCTGCCGCTGGCCAGCGCGCTGGTGCTGTCCACGTACTACGCTGCGCAGTACGCCTTCGCCCGCTCGGTGAAACAGCAAAAAGGGGACGGAGGGGATTAAGTCGCAATCCGCACCAAGGCACATACGACTTAATCCCCTCCGTCGCCTTTTTGTGCGGCCTATCGGCGGTTCACGCCGCGCAGGGTGCCCTGCGCATCGAACTGCAGGCGCACGGATTCGCGGTCACCGGCCACTTCGTCCGGCAGCCACACCAGCTTGCCGCCCTTGCGCACGATCACATACACGTGGCCGACTTCGGATGCGGGGTTCTGCAGGGCATTGCGCTGTACCTGCAGCGCCTGCGCCACACGCGGTACTGCCTCGAAATCAATGTTGGCCAGAGGTGTGCTGCTGCGCTGTAGGCTGATGGTGGGGGCGAACTGTTGTGGGTTCACTGGATTGCCCTTGCGCCACTGGCCGTGCTCGAAGTGGTAGCTGTCCACGTGCGTTGGTTGCTGGGGGTTGACGAGGTCCAGGTTGATGCGGCCATCGTCGTAGAAGTGGATGCTGTGGAACACCGTCAACCGGTGCCCGGCCAGTGCAGGCATCTGTTCCAGTGCCTGGCGGGCGGCCAGCAGGTAGTCCGCATCGAACAACCGGTTGCTGCGTTCGGGAACCGGCATTGATCGCGGTTCGGGAATCGGGGCGAGCGAAGCGGGCCTCTCGCGCGATGGCGGCATGGTGATCGGCGCGGTCGCGCGGTCAGCCTGCACCGAATGCCCCAGTGTTTCGCCTATCGTCTGCAGCGCACCACCGGCAACGGCGGCGCCAGCCAGCACCAGCAGCACGGCGGAAAATACCACGGGTGTGGAAGGCGGCCGCTTCATACAGCCTCCAGGCGCACATTGCTGCGGTCATCCGGGTCGTACAGCAGCGTGACCTGCTCGCGTGGAACGTTGGCCAGCTCGATCAACGGGATGAAGCGGCGCACGCTCACCTGCTGTATGCCACCTTCTCGGTCGGTATATTCCAGCTGGAACTCCACCTGCGGCTGTTCGTTGAGGTAGGTGCCGGTCTGGCGCACCTTCAATACCCGGGCCTCCACACCGATGCCGCGATACTTCAGCGCGTCTCCGCGGGCATCGGCGTGCAGCAGGCGGCCGAGCAGGCGCAGGACCAGGGCGTAGCCGCACAACACCAGCGGGCACACCAGCAGTGGGTGGCCGAAGGTCAGGAAGGTCCAGCCCAGGCCCTCGCTCTGCAGCCGATAGGCCCACACATAGGCAGCGGCAACGGCTGCGATGCCGAGTGCTGCACCGATGCCGCGTCGCCACAGGCTGGCGACATTCAGTTCGGGCTGGGCACCGTCCAGTACCACGTTCGGGAACGCGCCCGGCACCCGGCTCAGGCGTGCATCGATGTGCCTGCCGACGCCGAAGCGCTGCAGTTGCGGCTTGCTGTCGACTACCAGCAGCTGTTCGCGGATCGGCGTGCCGGACAGGTTCTTGAAGGACAGCTGCAGTTTCCATTGCGCGAAGCCACGCACCTGCACGCCGGTCTGTTCAGCGTGTTCGATCAGCGCATCGCGTGGTTCGCCATCGGCGAGGATCGAGCGAACGCGATGCAGGGCGCGTGGTGGGCCGAGCAGCAGGAAATGCAGGAACGCGAACAGCAGAGCGAGCCATGCAGCGAGCGACAGTGCCAGCAGCAACAGTGCCAGCCACGGTGCACTGCGATCAGCCAGCGCCACCGGCCACGAGGTGCCGAAATAGAGAATGCAGGGGAAGGGCAACGCGAAGAACAGCAGGAACGCGCCCCAGAACCAGAGATAGGCCTTCATGGGGGGAGGTGGCAGACCGGTGGAACAGGCCGCGTAGGTTACTACGCTCAGCGGAACTGCAGGGTAAGCAGGTAGTAGCGGCCGAGCGGATCATCCAGCCCCGGCATCTGCCCGCCATTGCCGACCAGGTAGTTCACCGGTTGCGTGTCGAGCACGTTGTGCACGTCCAGCGCCGCGACGACGCGCGGGCCGAGGCGGCGTGCCAGGTGCAGGTTCCAGCGCAGCTGGCGCGGATTCATGCAGTGGTTCTGTTCGGCCTGATCCTGCGGGCATTCGGCCCCCGGCAGCCAGGCACGGGTGCGACCGACCTGGTTGCCGCGCAGGGCGACGTCCCAGTTGCTGTTCTGCCATTGCGCGTTCAACACCGCAGCCAGCTCGGGTGTCACATGGCCGCGCAGGTCCACGGCGGCCCCGTGGTCACGGCGCCGACGCAGTTCCTGCTGCTTCAGCGCATCGAGTGAGAACAACCATTGGCCGTTGCTGCCGCTGTCGATGCGGTATTCGCCACGCAGGACCCAGTTGCGGGAGGTGGTGCGGCCGATGTTGTCGAACGACAGCCGCAGGCTGCTCAGGTAGCCGTCGTCATCCAGCTCCCAGGTGCTGCGATTCCACACCGCATCGCTTGGCTGCAGGGCGAGGATCTCGTTGCGCAGTTCCACGATGTTGTGGGTCAGCGACAACGAAAACGTGTCGTTGGGTGTCCATGTGCCGGCCAGCGAATGGCTGCGCGATCGCTCGGCCTTCAGTGCATCGTTCTCAACCACGTTGGCCGTGACGCTGCAGCCGCCACTGGCCGTGGCCATTGCACATTCAGGAAGGGCACTGGACACCGGAAGCGTGATCGACCCGAAGTAGCCCGGGGGGCGCCGTTGCTCGAACAGGCTCGGCGCACGGTAGCCGCGTCCGCTGGCCAGCAGGAACGACCAGTGAGGCGTCGGGGTCCAGCGCAGTCCGGCACGTGGCGAGAACGCCATGAAGCCGTCGTCGCGGTCCCAGCGTGCGGCGAGGTCCGCGCGCAGCGTGGGTGCCAGTGGCAGGCCCAGCTCGGTATAGACACCGCTGCTTTGCCGCGACAGGCGGCGTTGCTGCTGCGGCAAACCCAATGCAAGGTCGCCCTGGCTCAGCAGCGCATCCGGATGCGAGGTCCAGCGCTCATGGCGCAGGTCTATGCCGGTCGCCAGTTGCGCATTGCCCCCGGCCATCGCCATCAGCTCACGCTGCACGCCCCACCAGCCCTGCCACTGTGCAGTGCTGCCGCGGTTGCGGATGGATGGGAACAGCGCGTCCATATCGGCTGCCGGCGGCGCGTCGAAGCCGGGAATGAACCTGCGTGCCTGCGTTGCTTCAAGCAGCAGCGCCGTGCGCACCGTGCCTGCCGTGGACAAGGTGACTTCGCTGCGCTGCGCACTGATGCCGGCTTCCCAGCTGCGCCGGCCCTGGTCACGTCCGATGCCGAAGGTGACGTCCGTATCGGTGGCGCGGACCTTGGGACGCACGTTGCCGGCCTCACGCAGCACACTGTTGAAGGTGATGCCCCGCGACACCACCGCAACGGCGGTCGGGCCCAGGTCGAAGCGCTGGCGGTTGTGACTGGCCCGCACCTCGGCATAGGCATAGCGTCCCTCACCCCGTTCGTGCCGGTAGCGCAGGTAGGCCGACGCGGTATCCGAGGCCGGTTGCAGCGAACGCGGCCGGGCGCTGTCGAACCAGCAGCCGTCCTCGCGCCGCTCCAGGGGCGGCTCGCAGCGCCGCGCGGGCACGTACCAGTTGCCCAGGATCGCGCCGATCGGATACAGCGAGGTTTCCGCATGCCAGTCACGCTGGTCACCGGCGACATGCTCGACACGGTGCAGATCGAGACCGGCAAACCAGCGGTCTCCGTTGCCACGCGCGCCGCCCGTGGCGGCCTGCAGGCGGTACTGGCCCGCGTCGCCACGGCTGCTGAGTCCGGTCTGCAGCATGGCTTCGGGCCCATCGGCCTGGTCGCGCAGGATGATGTTGACCACGCCGGACATGGCATCGGCGCCATAGATGGCCGAGGCACCGCCGCGTACCAGTTCGATGCGGTCGACGAAGCTCAGCGGAATGCCGCCGAGGTCGGTCAGCCCACCCTGTTCCAGCGACACCATCGGATAGCGCGGCAGGCGCCGGCCATTGACCAGGAACAGCGTCGCCCGCGGTCCCATGCCATCGAGGCTGGTGGTGGCCGCTGCACCCACCGGCAGGTACTGCGAATCGCCGCCGCGCGAGGTGCTCATGGCAGGATGGCCGTTCATGCCAGGCAGGTGCCGCAGCAGGTCGAACAGGTTGCCGTAGCCACTGCGCAGGATGTCGTCACGATCAATGGTGGTGACCGGCAGCGTGGTCTGCACCGAAGAGCGCGGCAGCCGGCTGCCGGTGACGTGGATAGGAGCCAGTTCCACCTGGTGCGGCGTGTCGGCGGACCTGGGAGGCGGGCGCGGCAGACGCGGGGCGGTGACCGCTGCTGGCGGCTTGGCAGGCTCGGCATGGACCCGCCGCACGACAAAAGCACCCGAGGACGTGCGCAGGATGTTCACCGGCAGGCCGGCAACCAGTTGCTTCAGCGAAACCCCGGTATCGCGCTGGCCACGGGTGCCATCGGTGCGCAGACCCTCCAGTTCACGTGCGTCGAACAGCAGGGCGGTGCCACTCTGCCGGGCCCATTGCTGCAGTGCCGGTACCAGTGGGCCGGCGCCCACGTCGATCGCCAGCGTGCCCGCGGGCGTGCCGGCATCGGCCATCGGTACTGCGGCAACGCCCAGGGCAAGGCATAGCAGGGCCCGGAGCAGCCCCCACTGCAGCGCACCCGGACCTGCCTTCACTGCCGGTCTCCTCAGTATGTGCGGCGCAGTTCCAGCGCGCCATCCGGACGCGTCTGGCCAGCCACGGACCACCCCAGTTCCAGCGCCGACAGCAGTTCCTGCGCATCGCCGGCACGGAAGGTACCGCTCACGGCCAGGCTGGCGATTTCAGGATCGGCGATCACCAGCGGCGTGCGGCCGTAACGGTTCATGCGTTCGACCACGATCGACAGGGGGGTGGCATCGAACACCAGTTGCCCCTGCAGCCAGCCTTCAGCGGCGGCAGTGGAGGAGAGGGCAGGGCCTGGCTGGATACGGCCGGAAGGAAGAACCTGCAGCTGCTGGCCGGGCGCCAGCGTGTGCTGCGCTGCGCCGCTGCTGACTTCGACGGCACCTTCCAGCAGCGCGACCTCGACCAGGCCGTCGCGCAGGCGTTCCACCTGGAAGGTCGTGCCGATGTCGCGGATCGTACTGTCGCCGGCGCGCAGTTGCAGCGCCTTGTTCGACGGTGCGACCTGCAGTTGCAGCCGGCCCTGCTCCAGCACCAGCTCACGATGGCGCCAGCCGAAGCGGGCGCGGAGAGTTGTGCCAGCATCCAGCATGGCGACGCTGCCATCGGCCAGCGTCTGCTGCTGTGGCTGGTGCGAATCATTGGCGTAGACCTGTGGCGTCGGGTTGCCGTCGACGGCAGCCATCCAGCCGATGCCGATCGCCATGCAGACACCGGCAGCAGCGGCCACGCCCGGCAACCAGCGCCGGCGCGGCGGACGCGCCGCGCGTGCCGCAGCGGTCCGCAGCCAAGGGTCAGCCGCAAGCCCAGCGCCCTGCTGGAACAGGGTTTCGGCCTGCACCCAGGCTTTGACGTGGGCCGGATCTTCGGCCAGCCAGTCCTCGAACGCTTCGCGTTCGGCCGACGTGCAGTCCGGGGCTTCCAGGCGGGCTACCCAAGCGCTTGCGCGTTCAAACAGCTGTGCATCATCCCTGTGCGGGGTGCCACTCATTGGCCGTCCCTGTCGTTATGCAGCGGATCCGATCCCAACTCCTGACGCAGGCCCTGCAGGGCGCGGGCGATATGTTTTTCCACGGTCTTGGCAGTAATTCCACAATGCCGCGCGATCTGCGTGTAGCTCATGCCGGTAATGCGGTTGAGCAGATAGACCTCGCGTGCGCGTTCGGGCAGCTTGAACAGGGCCTGCCGCAGCAGGGACAGCATCTGCCCTGACTCGGCCTGGCGCAATGGATCGGGCGAGGAACTGGACGGTTCGTCGCTGCCATCGTGTTCGGCCAGCGGCAGATGCGGCCGCGACAGCGGTGAGCGGCCGCGGTCTGCCAGGCGGTTGCGGGCGATACGATACAGCAGCAGGCGCAGTTCGTCCGGGCCCTGTGCGCGGTAGCGGATCAGCCGCTCCATGCAGTCCTGCGCGATATCCTCCGCATCCTCAGGCCCAACCCCCCGCGTGCGCAGGAACGCGCACAGCGGTGCGCGCTCTTCGCGCACGAACGCGATGAAGGCATCCGCAGGTGCGGGTAGCTCCGGCGCGCGATGGAGCAGGGGAGACGGGGTGGACAGGGCTGGCCTCGACGGTGGGTGGCGAATGCGTCGTCGAGTTTTACGCGACGATGACCGGATGGGGAAGAGTGTGCATCGATCGAATTGCCATTGTGAATGTATTCATTTTCCAGGATCCGTTCCACTGGGGGAGATCATCCCGCTGCGGCGTTGATCGCTCCATCCGCGTGTTGCGGGTGGAGAGAGAACACATGAAGTACTCGACGTTGAGCCTGGCCCTGGCCGGGCTGATGGGCGTTGCCGCCATAGCCGTGGTGGATGACGTCATGGCAACCAATTATCACGTGCAGGGCGATCGCATCTTCCTGAGTGGAGATGTGACCTACGCCGACGCGGTGTCCCTGCCGGCATTGCTGGCCAAGGCACAGGCCGAAGGCCGGCCGGTCCGTGAGGTGGTGCTGCGTACGTCCAATGGTGGCGCGTTGATCGCCGGGGAGTGGCTGCAGGGCATCATCCGCACCTCCGGGCTGAACACCATCGTGTCCGGCAATTGCATCTCGTCCTGCTCGATCATGCAGTCCGGCGGCGTCGAGCGCTATCTGGCCGGCGATCTGCCGCTCATCGACTCGGTGCAGATCCACGCAGCCAGCAGCGGCGGCAAGGTGATCTACACGCCGTCGCCGCGCATGACCCAGATCTATAGTGGCAACTACGGTGGTGGCATGGATGCCGGGCTGCTGCACAAGGTCATGTATGAAGTGGTGAAGCCGAACGGCCTGCTGGTGTTGCGCGATCCGGCACGCGGCACCGGTCCCTCGGTCACCTTCGACCCCGATGGCAGTGGCAGCAAGCTGTAGTCGTTCCCCGGCCAGGACATCTACAGCAACAGGATCATCACCGCGAACGGGTACCGCGATCCGGGCGACACCCTGAACGTCACCGCCAACGTGACCGGTGACATCAATCCCGGCTTCCTGCGCACCGGACGCCAGCTGCAGGCATTCGTCGACGACGACTTCACACGCTGGAATGCCGACTGGCGATCCACCTACATCAATGTCGCACAGAGCATCTACACCGCATCCAGCCGCGGCCCGCAGGGCATCGGTGCGCTCTCGGTGCAGGGTTACCTCAGTGACCCGGACATCCAGGGCCTGTTGCTGTCCAAGCTGCGGCTGGCTGATCTGGATGTCTCCACGCTGGACAACGCCATGGCCAGCGATGGCTCTGGTTTCACCGGAGATGTGCGCGCGCTGGACGTGGGCGGCTACCTCGATGCGACGTACGCGCGCGGCTATCTGTCGGCGGCCGTGCGCTACACCGATCTGCGGCATGAGACCCGTCGCAGCATCGGCGGTATCGATGGCCTGCAGCAGCCCCTGCGCGCGAAGTACAGCAACGATGCGATCTCCGCACGTGTTGAACATGCGTTCTCGTTCACCACCGGCAAGGGCCTGGTGATCCAGCCGTTGCTGCCGGTGGTGGATTACGCGCGCACTTCGGCCACGCGCTTCAATGAAGGGGAGGGCGCCGGAGCACTGATCGGTCGCAGCGGCAGCCTGCCTGGAGAGCATCCGCGTGGGTGCGGGCCTGCAGCTGTTCAAGACGTTCGAAGGCAACAACGGCGAGCGCATCACCCCGCGCGCCCGGGTGGTCCGGCAGAAGGAGCCGGGTGATTCGCAGGCCCGTTACAGCACCGGTTTTGCTGCAGCACCGGACCTGGTGTTCGGCGCCAGCAGCCAGGCGGTGGGCGAGCAGGTGCTGGCCTGGAACCTGGGCATGACCAGGTTCCAGGCCAGCGAACGGTTGTCGATCATGGCCGACCATGTGGGTGAGCGCCGCGACGGGCAGATCCAGAACGGCGTGATGCTGGGCCTGGGCTACAGGTTCCAAGTGGCACCCGGCACCGGCGATGACGGCATCGCCGGTGCCATCCCAACGCGGGCGCTGCTGCGGTATGGTCGGTATGGCATTCCACCCAGGCCCATCCATGCAGATCGCCGTCTTCAGTGCCCGTCCCTACGACCGCCGCTTCCTTGGTGAGGCGAACCAGCGCGATGCGGCTGGGGACGGATTTGCGTTCGTGTACTTCGATGTGGCGCTGGACGTGCACACGGCGGCGCTGGCGCAGGATTGCGCAGCCGTATGCGTGTTCGTCAACGACCGCCTGGATGCGCCGGTGCTGCACACCCTGCATGCGGTGGGGGTGCGGGCCGTGCTGCTGCGATGCGCAGGTTTCAACAACGTGGATCTGGCCACCGCGAAAGCGCTGGACCTGTTCGTGGCGCGGGTGCCGGCCTATTCGCCCGAAGCCGTGGCCGAGCATGCATTGGCGCTGGTGATGACCCTCAACCGGCAGACCCATCGCGCCTACAACCGCGTGCGCGAGGGCAACTTCATGCTCGATGGCCTGCTCGGGCGAACCCTGCATGGCCGCACCGTCGGCATTGTGGGTACCGGCAAGATCGGCCTGGCCACTGCGCGCATCTTCAAGGGCATGGGTTGCACGGTACTGGGGCATGACCCGTATCCGTCGCCGGCCTTTGCCGCGGTGGGCGACATGGTGGGGGTGGACGAACTGCTGGCGCGCGCCGACATCGTGTCGCTGCATTGCCCGCTGACGCCCGAGACCCAGCACCTGATCAACGACGCGTCGCTGGCGCGGATGAAGCCAGGCGCGATGCTGGTCAACACCTCGCGTGGGGCACTGGTCGATACCCATGCGGTGATCCGCGCGCTGAAGTCGCGCCGGCTCGGCCACCTGGCCATCGACGTCTACGAGCAGGAAAGCGCGCTGTTCTTCCAGGACCTTTCCGGCGAGATCATCGACGACGAGGCCTTCCAGCGCCTGATGACCTTCCCCAACGTGCTGGTGACCGGCCACCAGGGCTTCTTCACCGTGGAGGCGCTGCAGGAGATCTCGGCGATCACGCTGAGGAACCTGCGGGACTTTGCCGAGGGGCGGGTGTGTGCGAACCGGGTGTAGCGGGCTGAGCCGGGTGGATTGACCGCCGGGGCGCCCAGCCCGTAAAATCGCGGGCTCCGCCGGAATAGCTCAGTTGGTAGAGCGGCGCATTCGTAATGCGTAGGTCGCAGGTTCGACTCCTGTTTCCGGCACCAGTTGCAATGAAAAGCCCCGGCCTTTGGCCGGGGCTTTTTGTTTGGGCGGATGCTGGAGCTCTTTGATGGTCAAGGAGTTCGCGAGGATTGGACTGAGGACTATGAGTAGCTGCCATTGCGGATGCATCTTTTCCATGGCGCCGATGGCCTCAACTTCGTTGATCAAGCGGCTTCAGGTTCACTTAGCCGAGGATCTCAGACGTATCGCTGGATAGGCCCTGTTTTCAAATCTTCACAAGTCTCTCCAACGCAGCAATCAATGCGATAATGGACCCGCTCTTATGTTCATGAAGTGCGTTATTGGGATTTTTCTCAACGCACTTAGCAACGACATATTTCGCCTTTGTCAAGATTGCTTCGGTGCAGGGCTTCCCTTGGTCCGCGAACGTGCTTTTTAGTCTCGATGACCACTTCTGATTCCCTCGAAACCTAGGCGAGTTGAGGTCCACGCCGAATTCTTCGAGTACCGCTGCGGTGTACGTTTCCACGCTTATGACATCCTCGAACTCGGACTCCTGAAAGCCCTCACAAGTGGTGAAGGTTGTGGTGGCGAGTGAACAAAGGTTGTCAGCGCTCGCCTTGTCAAACGAATCTTTTCCTGCTCGATCATTGTCAAGAAGGATGTGCGTACTGCACAGGGAGTTGTGCAGTAACGATAGTTTGTATGAAAGATTCCCGGCTCCTCCCAATGGATCGATGATCAAAAGGCTATCTTTCAGGGCAGATTGGAGTTTTTGGCTCCGGGCACCAAGTATTGCCTTGACTGCGATAGCGTCTTCAATGCCTTCAACTACCAATGCGTAGCTGGCATTCGTCAGATTGTCGGATGCCTTGATTCCAAGAATATCTCGAACGGCTTTGACTGATTTTGCTGGCTTTGCACCACCCTCTGAAACTATTACATTCGCGGCAATTCTGTTTCGATCAACGAAAAGTGGGTTGTGGGTGGTGATGACGACCTGCGATTCAGAAGCTAGGCTTCGGAGGATCTCGTTAATCTGATGGATCGCTCCGGGGTGTAGATGGGATTCGGGCTCCTCAATCGCAAGGATAGAGGCACCGGTGGCTGCATTTTTTCTTGAGTTCTTCAGCAGGCCGAGCGCCGCTAAGCTCTTAACTCCGTCGCCTTTAAATTCAATGCTAGTCGGTGTTCCGTCATCTACAACAACGTTAATGCTTCGTCTAAGGAAAAACCTTCTCTCGTCCTCTGAAATCTCAATGCTCACTGATCGAATGCTGGGCAGGAACTCCTTCAAGGGAGCTTCCACTCGAGCGGCGATTGCGTTCAAGGCTGGTTGTTGAATTTCGGAAATTGCGCGAAGTGCGTTTGTGTAGGCCGGATCATCCTCTAGTGTGCGAAGCTCAGCGGCCAGCATCTCTCTGATCAGCTCGGTGGTCTCTCGATCAGTTCGGATGGCTGGTATGTAATTGAAGGTGATTCTGCTGGCAACGAATTTAGCGATCCTCGCGGACTTTTGAGTGAGCGTCTTCGTTCCCCTTCCGGTCTTGACGACTCTGAAATCCGGCTCCTCGTTAACGCCGATTGCGATCTCAAGTGGAAGCGTGCCGTTAAGATTGACTCCTATCTCATTCTTGAATTCAAGAATTTCTTCTGCGTTAAGTGAAAAGTCCAAGCGGAATGTAGTCTGCTTGGGACCTCGGCGATTCTGCGCTTGTATCGGAAAGTCTCGCTTCCACTTGTAGTCGTGTGCGCCGTAGCTGCGACGAAATCCTGTTCTGCTTCTGGAGTGGTCGCGAAGGAGAGACATCGCTGTGTCTAGCGCCCTAAGAATATTCGACTTCCCCTCGTTGTTCTTTCCAACGAGCACGGTAAAGTCTGAAACGTCAATTGTGTGAGATCCGGAGATGCTCCGGAAGTTGCACACAGTGAAGTTTGTAAGTTGCATTTGCCAGCCGCTCCTTGGATGGATGAGTGGTGTTTAGAATTGGATGGTTTGAGATTTGACGGCTGTGCTGTGTGTCCCAGAGTTTTTATGGGCATATGGGGTGCGCACATGCTGCCGTAAACGCTGCAGGAAGTCCGTAAATGCATTTGATTGGGTCGAAATCTTGCTACGTGTTCCGTTCTTTCTCAACATGCTATCGGCCTCGGCGCCGTGCTCTGAACCCATATCGTTCTTATGACGAGTACTTGCTGACCTGCTTCCCTCTTGCGACCGGTTACGGACGATCCGCATCCAGACATCCCCTCGCATCCTGTCCTAAATTGGCCTTATCGCCACTTACGGACCTCCCGCCCGATGTCATCCGCCCTTACCAAGCGCATTGTTCTCACAGCAGAACCCCGAGATCGCCCCTACGAGCTCAGGGACGCTCAGGTTCGCGGCCTGATCCTGCGAGTGCAGCCCTCGGGCCACAAAGCTTGGATCGTCACCTGGGCGCACGGTAAGCGTCGTACCTTGGGGTCGGTCGAGCACTTGACGCTCGACCAGGCCCGGGACCAAGCCCGTCAAGCAGTTGCTGAGTACGTTCAGTCTGGGCTGCCCGCGCTCGCGAGGTCGAAGCCCACTAGCTGCACCCTCGAAGCGCTGCTCAACGATCACTTCGAGCCTTGGGCCGTGGCTGAGCTCAAGGGCGGTCGTCAGTACCCAGACCGCATTCGATCAGTGTTCCCGTGGCTGTTAGGCCGTCAGATCATCGAAATCGACGTGCCCACGATGGAGCGATGGTGGCGCGGGCGTGTCACTGGCCCCGATGCCGTCACCAAGGCTACTGCAGCGCGCGACTTCGCTTGCCTGCGGTCTGCCTTGTCGCGGGCTGTGGAGTGGAAGCTGATCGAGACTAACCCCCTCATGGGAATGCGTCAGCGGTCAGCAGCTAGCCGCAAGGTGGTTCGGTTCCTGTCCCCGGACGAAGAAGCAATGCTTCGGGCTGCGTTGGCAGCACGCGATCTAGCCGGGGTTGAGGGGAGGGCCAATGCAAACGCTGCCCGTCGCCGCTACCGACAGGTCGTCTTGCCTGACTTGCCGATGGACGGGTATGTCGATCACCTGACCCCGGTGGTCCTTACAGCCATCAATACCGGCATGAGACGAGGTGAGCTGCTGTCGATGACATGGGCTGATATCAACTGGGAAGCAAAGATGCTGACGATCCAGGCGGAGAACGCCAAGTCCGGTAGGCAGCGTCACATCCCGCTAAACGTCGAAGCCATGGAAGTTCTGCAGCGTTGGGCTAGGCAAGCGGGCGAGCGCCGTGCGGGGAAGGTCTTCGACGTGACCGACATCAAGAAGGGATGGGGCAAACTCATAGCCGATGCCCGCATCGAAGAGTTCCGGTTCCATGACCTTCGGCATCATTTCGCATCACGCTTGGTGCGGGCAGGCGTGGACCTGAATACCGTGCGGGAGCTTTTGGGACACGCAGACATCACCATGACTCTTCGTTACGCCCACTTGGCCCCGGACACACTGGCGGCGGCTGTCGCCAGGCTGGCGGCGTAAGAGCGCTAGCCCCTCTGCGCTCCAGCCAAACGCTCGAGCTCTTCCCGCATCCTTTGGCGCTCCCCAGAGGGAAGCTTGGCGAAAGCCAAGATCGCCGCAGCTAGGTCATCGTCCTCAGCGAACAGGTAGGCGACCGGTACATCCAATGCCTTGGCCAACTCTGCAGCCTTGGTCATGTCAGCTTGATTTCGTTCGCGCTCGTACCTGTTGATCAGCACGGCACCACGGTTCTTGTCCTGGTCCTTATCCACCAACGCCCCCAGCGCGCGCTGGGACAGCCCGCGCAGTGCTCGAGCTTCGGAGAGCCGCTTGGAAAACGTTGCAGTAATGACAGTGGGCGAGGGCACGCGGAGGTAACGGTCTGTGAACCTGCAGCAGCATGGGCCATATACCTGATCAGTAGAAGCCATTACCATATCAGTATATGGCGTTGTGCGAGGTATGACTGGCCGCATGGGGTGGCCGGGCCCGTCAGCGCTCAGTCGGGGACGTTGGGATGAAGAACCGGATTACGCATGTTGCCGTCATGTCGTTGGTGCTGACGGCTGTTGTTCCCGGGGAGGTGGTGGCTCAACAACAGCGGTCTTACGACCGTTTCAAGGATCGAACCTTCTACGAGGCCAAAGTGGAGCTATCGGAGCTGTCCAAGACCAGCAGGGGCATTTCTCTGAGCCTGCAGAGCGTGGTAGACGGAGACCGCGCTGTTACGAAGTCGGACTCTTTCACTGTTTCGGCCATCGTCACCTTCAACATGTCCTATGACGTTCGCTGTGCCGGTACAAGCTTTGACATGCTCGTGGACGGAAGGGCTGTTTCGCTTCCCAGCGACATGCCCGCCTTCAATCGATACGAGTACGCCATTCTTTCGTTCGGCAAGAAGATGACCTTGGCAGAAGCAGGGGCCTTCACCGGTGCCAAGAGGATCGAGGTCCGAGTCTGCGATACCGAATACAGCCTGGACGATGAGCAACGCGCTGCACTGCGTGATCTGGTCAAGGACGCTCAGGTGGGTAGTTCAACGGGTGGCTGATGTCGGAAACCCTCGCACATCCAATCATGGAGGAGAGAACATGCAAACCAGCGATTCAGCAATCAATCTCTATCAATGCCCGGCTTGCCGTGCTGCCATCCCCTCGGGTAGATCATCCGCGAAGTGTCCTAAGTGCTATGCGGACCTGCCCAAGGCAATTGTTGAATCGAATCGCGCTACCGCGAGCGCAGGGCAGGAGCTTGGGTCTGCGACGTTGTGCGTGGTGTTGGGCCTAGCTGGGCTTGGGATCGGGCTCTACTTCCTGATCAACCCATCAGCAAGCGGCTACAGCCACATAGCGAACATGCACGCGCTCGCTGTGGGACAAGCTCTGACCGTCACTGGGGCTGTCTTGCTTGGGTTCGGCATTCGCCCTCGATAACTTGCTCGCTAGCTTGGTCGGGCCCGTTGGCAGAGATGTCAGCGGGCCTTTCGTATGTGCCAATGTCTGCGATCTGGGGCCATCTTCTATTGAGGATGTTATCCGTAGTCAGAAGCGTACTGGCACGCCCTGCCGCGCGATGTGGGGCGCTCCGTCGACTATGCACGCAGGGGTGTAGCTGCTCAGTCCGACGAGCGCTATGACGCGATTGATTGGCATTGCTGACGCTCCTATCAAGCAGAAGGTCAGGATCATCCGCATCCAAGTCGCGAAGTCCTAGGTGGTACGCGGAGAACGCAGTGCCTGCCCGACGAAGTGGAAGCGAGGTACGGACAACTCCATACAGGCATGCTTAGTCGAACCGGGCGCGCGCTCGCGAAGCAGCAGCCCTCGATTCCTCCTGATGCTTCCCTACTGCGATCTTCGTTTCCTTCTTCGACAGTGTGCGCATGTAAGCAACCCTGCGCCCCTCATCCTGTTCATGCGTACGAATCAGGTTCAGCTTAGCCACGGTCTCTAGGAGCTGCTTCTTCGCCGTGGGCGAGAGCGCCTCGCTAAGGCCGTCGAAGGTGTCCTCCCAAGCGACCGATCCTCCGGCCAACATCGAGCGACCTAGCTTCGTAGTGGCAAGCGCTTTAGAGCGTTCATTCAGCGACTTTTCTGTCACAAGGCCGTCGCGCTTCATGCGGCAGACGAGCACCGACATTGATCCGGGTGTTGTGTTGATCATCCTAGCAAGACTGGCACGGGTCATCGGATACGCACTTCCGACTTCTGTCCGGGCAATCGCATCTAGTGCCAGGAAAGCTGAGGTAGACAACTTGTATGTCTTCAAGCGGGCCTCGAGATCGCTCGAGAGCCCGTTGATCAAGATCATTAGCGCCTTGAATTCGGCGTGCGGCAGTTGGCTCATGCCACATCCTAAGGTGGTGGACTGGTTGAATTCAATGGGTCCGCCACTTACTTGCTTGGCAACCTTGTTTCCAGCGACGGCAATTTCGCGGTCGCTAGCAACTAGGACAACTACCATGCGCAAGCACAACAATATCGATCGTTCCACCCGCCTCTTCGCTGCGCAGCGTGAGGGCAGGGAAGCGCTGCACGCCGCGCAGAGCGCAATTTCTGAAGCGATCATGGGCGGTGAGCAGCTGGTTGCGGATAAGGCTTGCGAAATCCATCGCGCCTCCACCTACAGCGAGATGACTGCATTCGAGGCCACTACTGAGTTTGCGAACATGCTGCAGCGCTACATCGGGGCTACTGACCGTCGCTTCGACCTGCGCGTATGCGATGCCTCGATGTTCCGTGCGATCTGGAAAGCTCGCCAGATGGTTGACATGACCGGTATCAACTACCGCGACTACGTTCAGCGTGCTGTGACCTACTTGCGCCACTGCGGCAAGAAACGCATCACTCCTGCAATGCTTGTCTCTGCTGAAGTACAGCTGCACGTGATGGAACTCGACGCCGTCAGTCGCTGAGGCCCGAGCCGGTAGCGGCCCTTGGCGACCATGTTGGGTGCGGAGGGGCCCCTCCGCGCCTAACGGCACTAAGGAGCGTGATGGCTAGGGATGGCCTGGGACCAGGTGAAGTTCAGGCTGTCACATTTGGCGATAGCGCCATCCAACCGCTTGGGGGCCGTTCCCTCATCCAATCCATTGCGCGCCCGCAGCGGAAGCGTCCGGGCGCGCCGTGCGCTAGTGAACATCAGAAGACCGGTGATTTCATCGGCCCGGTCGGTATAACACTGTCTTTATCGAGGAGGGCAGGAGAATGGCTAGGAACAAAGAGTCAGGCGCGACGGGCGGGAAGGCAAAGGTAAAACGGCCTAATCCGGCCCGAAAGAAGGCGTCTGCGAAGAACATGATGGAGGCGCAGAGCAGGGATGCCTCGTATCAGCGCGCGCTGAAGTCGGCTGATCCCGTGGAGCGACAGGTGGGAGAGCTGGTCTTCCAGCGCACGTACATCGATAAAGGCTTGCTTGCTAAAGAGGCATTGTTGCTGCGCAACCGTTGGATCGGGAACCGCTACATGTCCCCGGTGCAGGCCACGCAGGCCTTCACGGAGGCATACACCGCCGCGTACCGTGCTGCTTGGGCGCGCCACTTTGACCTTTCCGAAGCGCCGCATAAGCAGCCCTGTGCGCCAAGTCTCGCATTGAACGACAGGGCGGTTATTACCAGCTTGTGGCGGGCCCGTCAGAAGGCTGACGAACTGGGAATGCCGTACGATCTGTTCTGCGAGGTCGTCATGGAACGATGGATCGTGGGCCGGAAGGCGAAGCGCCCACCATTGCCAAACCAGCTGATTTCCGGGAAGTTGTTCGGTGCATGGATGCGAGGACATCCGACCTGGGCTGAAGCTAGTGAACGGTTGTTCTTACCCGCTTGGGATCGGCGCTTCTTTATGGAGCCGTCTGGAGAAGATCCCGTGCATGCTGCGGCAATGCGAGCATTGCGTGCCGATGTGTTGCATGCAAAGGACCGTTCCGCCCAATTGGCGCGATATCTTGGGGCTGGTGGACCGCTGACAGAGGCGCGTGCCAAGGCGATGTTTGAAGCAGATATGGTCCGGGATGCGCTAGCGATGGTCGCCGTGCCTGCTGAGGTCAACGAAGCGCCTGAAGGATACGTTCCGGCGTGCATCGGCAATCGTAACGACGTGCGGGATATGCCGTGTCACAATTGCCCATTCGCCGTGCAGTGCTCGAGCGTAAAGCGGAAGGTGACACGCGCGCTGAACGCGGCAGGCGCCTCTGGCGATCCCCGTGCGGACAGGAGGCGTGAGCAGAACCGGAACAGCCAGCGCAAGCATCGCGAGGAGCAACGGCGAAAACTGGCTGCATAGCGAGCGCCAATAAGGTCTTATGAGCGCAAGCGAGCTCGCTTGTCAGCAGCCCCATAAGAGCTATAAATCAAGAGCAACTACCTTCTCTTTGAGAAGGTAGATATTTATTGGGATGCCAACGTTGATGTCCCGTGACTGGTCCCATCGGTACTCGGGCCTTCGGCCCTCGCACCTCGGGTCCAGATGCGCGCCCCTTCGGGGACGCGCAGAAAGCTATAGCCGGGGTTCAGTAGAGAGCGTGCGCCGGAGATGTCGAGGGGGCTTGTAAGCCCCAGTCTTGAATCCCACCGGTGTTTGCGTAGGGGTGTCGCTGGCCGGTCCTGCGTTGCGCTCAGCGAGCTTCTGGTGAAGCCTGGTGTGCATCCTGCAGGCCGCTTATGAGCGCAATGTCCCGGCGATCACTGTGATGTTCAGATTGCTCGCCCACGTATGCAGTGTTTATGGCGAACCACATGACACATGGTCGATTCGATGGCTACTCGGATGGTCATGTCGATTGTCGTAAACCGCAGTCCTCATTGATCGACGCCGCAACTGGCCTCGAGGTTGCATGGGGGGGGGCTTGGCCGTGTAAGCGCGCTTCGAAGATCCTGGAGGCTGGGGTATAGCTCATACAAAGCGCTATCAAAGTCCATGTGCCCTGAACTTGACAAGCAACACGCGGGCGGCGGTGCATGAGCTTGCGCCTGCAACCGCAATGCATGGTGGCCTTGTATGAAGCGTACGGTGGTGTTCGGCCTTGTAAGGGCGGTAAAGAATGTGTGCCCTTCAAGTCTCATCCCCTGCGACCGATATGCTCAAGGATGCATAAAACAATCACCGGGACGGCTACATGGATCGTTGGACGTGGATGATGGTAAGGATGTATGCGCCCGCACTTGGGGCTTTGGCGCTAGGGTTGCTGCTGATGCTGCCGTTGGGAGCGCTCCGAGAGAGTCCGGTGCTTGCAGGGGTGTATGCGATGGTGCGATGGCTCCCGGCGTTGGCTATCGCGGTATCGGTCACCCTTGCACTTATCGCTACTCTAAGGCTTTGGCGCTGGGATCAAGGGCGCAGCGGTTTGGTTTGCGAATGCGGTGGCTTGCTGGGACGGGAGCGTCCTGGGCGTTTCGGTGCATATCGAAAGTGTCTCGCCTGCAATCGCAACATCAATGAGAAGTACTACACGTAGGTTCGGTTCCCGAGACCGGGTCTAAACGAGCACTGGTTCTTGCCGTTGGCCGATGCTAGGCGCACAATCAAAGTGTCGCGGCGATTCATTGACGAGTAGCGCCCCCACGGTGCACTGACATGGAAAGCCCCTGTGGAACTCGCCCGAGAACAAGCGTCCCAAGCGAATTCCCTGGTGCCAGAAGAGGGCGAAATCTTTCCCCCTAATGGCCCTGCTACTGGGGTGGCTCAGGACCGTCTACGAGGAAGTCGTCGCCAAGCTCGTGTGGTGGACTGCCACTGTGAATAGCGATTCGTTCAGCGTGCCAGTAGAATCCACTCTCAAATACAAGGTTTCATGAGGGGTAAGTCTTGGCGTACATTTCCGCCGGCCAGTTGGCTCGTTCGCTCGAAAAGCTGCAGCCGTTTCATGCCTTCTACGGTGTCACCTTCCTGTCGATGAAGGAGACCGGCGTAGGCGTTGGGACTGCGTCGGTGTGGGGAGGGGCCCAAGAAGAGGCCTTGCTTCGTCAATACTTCGCTCCCGCCGGTGCCCCCCCGGACAAGCCATATTGCGTGCCTTTTGGTCGCAAAGACCCCGAGTCTTGGTACTGGAAGAACTCTAAGTATTCCGGGGGCACACTGCAGCGAGCTCGCACCACGGACAACTACCGCGAAGCTCTTGAGCGACCCACCAACAGGGAATGGGCGTTCACGGCGGACTATCTGGACAAGCTCGAAGGCCTGCTACCGGATGGCTCCGGCGGCCAGAAGCTGCGCATTCCGGTGTTCGACTTGGCCGCTTGGCTGTATCGCCACGAGGACCTGGGTACCTCACTTGATGATGTCGAAACGAAGTTTCGGACTGAGTTCAAACTTAACGACGACGAGTACGCCAGGCTTTTCGACGCGTCTCGCCCGCCAGTCGCGCAGTACTTCTCGCCCGTAGCCATCACTGAGGAGGAGCTGGCGCAACTGATTCATGGCGTTCCGCCTGGACCGTCGATGCTGGGACGCACGGAGGCGGACCTTCTGCAGCACATCGAGCATCACATAATCCGGTTGGAGGGGCTGACGCTGCCGACCGAATTCGTACGCGGCTTCTACGGTGCGCTGCTCGCCCAGCGATTCGTCGTATTAGCTGGTCGTCCCGGGACGGGTAAGACCGCCTTCGTGCGTGCCTTCGCAGAAGGGCTGAACACGTTCTTCGCTAACGCGGTCTCGCTCATTGATGTCAGTGTGGGTAGCGACTTCTCCGAGGCGGACGTCCTAGGTTACGAGAAGATTTCAGGCGGCTTGGCCGCCACGGAACTGAGCCGCAAGCTGTTCCTGTCCGAGCGCCCGCGTGATATCTACGTGGTGTTGTTGGACGAGATGAACCTCGGTCAGATTGACCGCTACCTCGCGCGACTGTTGCCTGCCATCGAGAGCGATGCGAAGGTCGAGCTGCCTGGTCACGGTTCGCCGAGCCAGTTTCCGCCAGATGCGTTCGTGGTCGGCACCGCGAACTCTTTCCTCGAAGAGTCAAGCCGCGCACCTCTCAGTAGCCCCGTCAAACGGCGCGCGAACATCATCGAGATGCCGAACGCACTTGGGGAACTCGTTGCGAGCGACGACCGACCGAAGTTCGACCAAGCTTGCGTCGACATGCTGAAGCAGAGCAAGGCACGCGTCGATAAGAGGACCCGAGACGGCCTCGGGAGTGTTTTCGACAGTTTCCGCTCGCAACGGCTGGCCATTGCCCTGACTCCAGGTTCGGATGTGCGCTCCGCAGCGTTCGGCGACCTGCTGTGGAACATTTGTAAAGCATGCGCCGGCAGCGACTCGACGTCGCTTACGTTCGGCGTCGTCCAGGACGTTCTCGACTACGTGGCAATGTCTGGCCGGCCATGGCGGGCTGCGCTGAGCGAGCAACTCGCCCAGAAAGTCGTTCCGCAGCTGAGCGGGCCGAGTACGGTCTGCGAAGAATTGCTTGCCTTCACTGCGAAGGTCGACGCTGGGACCGGAGACTTCTCTGCAGCCACAGCCGCGCTTGAGGCACTTCTGCGCACCAAAGACCTAGGGACCGGCCATGTCCTATTCAAGTACTGACCAGCTTTAGGGCATTGCGCACGTAACAGTGGACGGCTTCTGCACCGCCGGCCTCAGCAAAATGACCGGCCCGAATCGGTAGTTCCAGCAGCGAGTTGCCCTCGGCAGCAATCAGGTGGGCAGCCGGCGCCGGACCGGGAAAGATGATGCCGCCCGACTTGGCCGCGAAGCTGTTTAGGTAGCCCTGCATCTCGAATAGATCGGGCTGGGTGGCTCGGGTCGCTCGCGCGTCGACTTTGAACTTCGCGTCGAGCAGTACTACTGAGCCGGTTGCGCCGACCAAGAGGACGTCGGGCCGCTCGTCTGCGGGCCTGCCCGCGGCATCGCGCCAGGAGCTCAGCACCTCGGTCGGTGGCTTGGTGTCAAAGAAGAGTCTCCAGTCGTCAGAGCTCATGGACCACCCATGTGGCGACCGCTTGCGCAGGTCTTTGTCGTGCGATGAGTATGCTAGACCGAGGGCATTGCCGACCACGTGGGCCACGAACGTCTGATACACCTCCCACACGTCTTTAACGTTCGCACGAACCGATCTGGCGAAGTCCGTACTGTCTGCGATGTCTGCCCCATACTCGGCATGGAGGTCACGCATGCGCCCGTACCGCTTATCGCTTCGCTGAGTGGTACTCGGTAGTACTGTGACTGGCTTGGCGCCAGGCCGCACGAGGAGGTTCCTAAACACGGGGAGGGACCGAAGCGACTTCAAGAGTTCGGCGAACCCTTGAACCTCGGTCCTCACCGCCGGTGCAACTACTGTCTTCAGGTCCACGCACTGCGCCGCGAGCACCTGCAGGAACGCCGCAATCTGCGCATGCTCTTCGATCTGCTTTTGCCGCTCTCTTGCATGCACGGCAACGCGAGACGGCCAGTAGCTGACCCCGCCGACTTGGATGGGGCCGCCGTCCGCACGTTCGAGAAGATGGTGCTTCTCTCGCAGCAACCGACTCGTCTGAGCCACCGACAGGCCTTGGCTACGCAGAGACACTTCGGTGGACAGCACGCTGGATACGGCTGGACGGTCGTTGATAGAGCGAACTAGGCGCTCAATCTCCGGCAGCCGGTCCCGCAGCCAGGCGAAGTGAATCTGAGGGAGGCGTATTTTTCGCGTCGTCCCGTTGGCAGCCATGTAGGCAAACTGTCGGCGGTATCCGAAGTAAGAGCTCGCGCACACCTCTGCCATCGAACGGACCTCGTCCCACGTCGCTTTGGCGGTGCTGGTCCGGAAATCGTAGGTGTGCGTCGCACCGGCCACCCATATGCTCAGGCGATGGAAGCCGACTTGGTTTGTCAGGTCCGTGCTCCACACCGCCAGCTTGGCACCTTGATGCCAAGAAATGGGAAGCAGTACGTCGTCGAGCTGGACGATTGGACGGCTCGAAGCCATCACGGACCCGAAGATCGTGCCTTCCTGAACCTCGACATCACTGTCCCCTGGACGCAGCTCCATCGTCATTCCAGCCTGTTCAAGGCGGACTGCGACCGGCAGCGTCATGGAAGATCCTTCGCCGTCGCGAGCTCTCCGAACTCCTCCTTGATTCGCATAGCGGCGAATTCTGCGTACTCCTGCTTGAGTTCGATGCCCACCGCGTGCCGCCCACTTGCCAAGGAAGTGACCATGGTAGTCCCCGACCCTACAAAAGGATCGAGCACGGTTCCACCCTCGGGGCAGCCGCAGGCAAGGCAACGGTCAACGAGCTCACGAGGATACGGGGCGAAGTGGGAACCGGGGTTTTCTGGTCTGGCGATGATTTTCCAGATGTCCTCCTCACCCTGCAGCGCATTGCGGTTGAAGAAGTACTTCGGCCCCTTTGAGAAGATAAAGATATTCTCGTGCGTGCGCCATGGCCGGTCGCGTGCGGTAGGCTCAGGCAGTGTTCCTGGGCGCTGCCAGATGACAGAACTGCGAAGCGTCCATCCGTCATCTTGCATGGCGAGCGCGACTCGCCAAGGGATACCAATGAGCGACTTACGCGGGAGACCTAAGCCTGGACCGTCAACTGCCCGCAGATGCTTACGCATCATGTTGCGGCCGTTATGCTTCTCATCGGAGCCATGGGGCTTGCCCTTGGCCGAGTAGTACGTGTCTCCAAGGTTCAGGAACAACGTGCCGTCAGGTGTGAGCGACTTCTTGACTTTCGAGAACACCTCGACAACCGCATCGACGTATCCCTGGATAGTCGATTCGTGCCCAATCTGCCCGTCTACTTCGTAATCGCGCTGCCAGTAGTATGGGGGGCTGGTCACCACGCAGTTGACGCTCTCAGCAGGCAATTTGGCTGTCGCGGCGTTCACGTCAGCGTGAAGGATGCTCCAGCGCAGCTCTTCTCTCGTCGTTCCGCTTAGGACGCGAACCTCGGCACGCGCGTCGACAACAGCAGTCGAATACTTCGCAGAGCCCTCAAACTCTCGTGATAGCAACGGCTCAGCGACTTCAGCACCGCACATCCGCTTGACGGCACTTTCCGGCACACGAACCTGGCCTTGCGTGCCAATGCGAAACGACTGAAGCTCTCCGCTCCGGATGAGACGACGCACTGTGCTCAGGGAGACTTTTAGGTGGGCTGCGACCTCTTTGAGGGTAAGGTTGGCTTCAATCACTTCTTGTGTTCCGACGGCGAATTGTGTTCAAAACTATTCATGGGTTGCCATTATGGTTGTTTTTGCCGTCATCGCAAGCCATTTCATCTTCGCGCCCTGTACTTGATCTCGGAGACGCCGAAGCGTCAGCCGATGTCCATCCCGGGAGCACTAGGTAGGCGCGCATCTGCGGATATAGCGAAGAGTTGCCCATCACTTGCGCATCAGCGTCTCGGGCGGGCTCGGGCAGCTCACTGGCGGCGCAGCGTCGTGCAGGCGTACTAGGCCAAGGTTGATAGTGCAAGCAGCATCGGCCTGAACGGGCCCATAGATGGGAGCCTCCCTGGTGATGGTGTCGCCCTTCTTGCGAACGACACGGACGCGGACAACGTTCTGGGTGACGACCTTGACGTTGGCCTGTGCCTGCTGCTCACGGATGGCACAGGCCGGCAGGGCTTGTTGCTGGACGGGCGATGCCGTGCCTTACTGGCTTACCTGCCACTTACCGTGCTTTGGGGCTAGGTCAAATTGTTGATCTGCAAGGGGGGAGCGCAAGGTGGTAGTGCATAAGATATGCGACGCTCCTCGGCATGGGGTTTTCAGCGACGAAGTGCCCCTATAGATAAGGAGTGTCCTCATCCTCGTCCGCATCTGGGACTGGCGGGGTGGAGGTGTCCTCAGCTCAAGGCTTAGTTGGCGCTTACCGTCAGCCGGGCCAGTTCCGGTCAGTCTCCGGAGCAGCCCCCCTGGCAGCTGCCATGCGAGCTCCCTGCAGCGTGTCGGTGGCAACGGTCCATGCCGGTCCGCTCGGTCGGAGTTGGTCTGTTCAATCAGTTGTTGGTAGCTTGTATTGCTAGCACGGGGTGCTAGGCTGGGTTCGTAATGCGTAGGTCGCAGGTTCGACTCCTGTTTCCGGCACCAGTTGCAATGAAAAGCCCCGGCCTTTGGCCGGGGCTTTTTGTTTGGCCGATTGGCGGCGCGACGCCATCAACGCCGCGCCATCCCCGCATCCTTCGCCAGCCACCACGCCAGCTGCCGGAGATAACCACCCGCTGCTCCCGCCAATGCGCCGATCAGCAGGCGTGCGAGCACTCTGGTCCCGCGGCTGGCCCGCTCGCGTACCCATGGCAGCACCGCGACCACCTGCGCACCCAGCAACAGCATCAGTACGTCCAGTCCCGACGCATCCACCAGCGGCAACAACGGCAGCAGATCCGGATTGCAGGCCAGCACGATCACCAGCGTAGCCCCAAGCACGGCCATCAGCCGGCGCCCGGCGGGCAGGGTGGTCCAGCGCAGCAGTCGTTCGATCATGCGCATGACGTTCCTCGGGTCATGCGCGAGAACCCTCGTCAGGCCCAACCGCCCGCACCGGTTGCCGCAGCACGGTCTTCAATCTCGCCGCGTCGGTCTTTCGCGGATCACTCAGGTAGATCTCATGGTGGGGGCCGGCAAAGGTGTAGCCCAGCGAAGGCATCAGCTCGTCGTGCAGATGAGCCAGGATCGGGCCTTCGTCATCGTAGGCGCCCACATGCAGGGTCTGCAGGCAGAGGCCTTCCTCAAGCACCCTATGACGAAGGCCAGCCGCTGTCTCGCCCAGCTTCTTCGTCGCCTTGGCGATGGCGGTTTCCAGTTGCCCTGGGCTGATCCCATCCGGCGTACGGATCATCACCGTCCACGACCACTCCTCCTTGCGGCGTGCCACAAAGCTCGCCGGGTCGTCGGCGGTCCAAAGCGCTTCCAGCGGCGGCACTACGTAGTCCCGGCCCTCGGCCTTCAGCGCGAACTTCAGTGCATAGCTCACTGCATACAGCCACTGCACCGACTGCAGGTAAGCCGGGGCGCTATTCGGGTCGCCGCGGCCGTCGATCATCAGGTAAGGCAACGGCGGCACCTCCACTTGGACGAACCGGCCTGCCGGGGGCTGGTACAGCGCCCGGTCGCGCTTCTTGAAGTCGATCTTGTCCATGGCGTCCCTCCTGCCTGGAGCATCCCATGTTCCTGTCTGTCCGCGCACCTGAATCTGTTCAGGCGACTTTGCCGAGCGCGGCGGATCACCGGCCGATGCCATCGTGCGTGCGCGGTGCGACAACGTGTCGCAGCCAGAATCGGGCCTTTCCTGCGCTCGATCAATGTCAATGCCTTTCTTAAATGATGGGTGACGGCCTAAAATTGAAAGGCTGACTCGACCCCACCTGCCTGCCTGTCTTCCGGACCGGTGGGACCGGCTTTGGCCGGAACAGGCAGGGACGGGGAACGGCATTCCCTCGCAATTGGATCGACCGATGATTCCGTTGAAAACCCTTGGGCGCTGGTTGCGCCCGGGCCTGCTGCTGTCGTTGCTGGTGATGCTCACCGGCTGCGATGCCGTGGCCATCCTCAGTCCGAAGGGCCAGATCGGCCAGGATGAGAAGACCCTGCTGATCACGGCCACCGTGCTCATGCTGCTGGTCGTCATCCCGGTCATCATCATGACCCTGACCTTCGCGTGGAAGTATCGCGCCTCCAACACCAAGGCCCGTTACGAGCCGAAGTGGTCCCACTCGACGGCGATCGAGGTGGTGGTGTGGTCGATCCCGTGCATGATCGTGCTGGTGCTGGCGGTCCTGACCTGGCGCTCGTCGCACGCACTGGATCCGTACCGTCCGCTGGATTCGGACGTCAAGCCGGTCACCATCGAGGCGATCTCGCTGGACTGGAAGTGGCTGTTCATCTATCCGGAAGAGAAGGTGGCGGTCGTCAACGAAATCAAGTTCCCGGTCAACACGCCACTGAACTTCAAGATCACGTCCGATTCGGTGATGAATGCGTTCTTCATCCCGCACCTGGGCAGCATGATCTACTCGATGGCTGCGATGGAGACCAAGCTCCACCTGATCGCCAACGAGACCGGTGAATTCCCGGGCATGTCTTCCCACTACAGCGGCGCGGGCTTCGCCAAGATGCACTTCACCGCCTACTCGGTCACCGATGCCGAATACCGCCAGTGGCTGGACCAGGTCCGCGCCGGCGAGCAGACCCTGGACAAGGCCTCGTTCAAGGCCCTGGGCGAAGCACGCAACGCCGAGTGGTATCCGGTCACCTACTTCGGCAAGACCGAAGAAGGCCTGTTCGACTGGGTCATCGCCAAGCACATGGGCGACAACAAGCATTACGGCATGAAGCACTCGCATGCCGGTGCCGCCGCTGCCGACGCCGCCACCCATGAAGCGCACGAGGGCCACGCCCCCAGTGATGCGCATGATTCCAAGGAATCGGGTGAAAACCTGGATGCCAACGAACACGAACACGCAGGCCATGCCGGCCACGCGGGTTCGGGAGAATGAACATGTTGGGAAAACTCTCTCTTGAGTCGATCCCCCACGATCCGATCGTGCTGACCACCCTGGTCGGCGCGGTGCTGGGTGGCCTGGGCGTCGTCGCCCTGATCACCAAGTTCAAGCTGTGGGGCTATCTGTGGAAGGAGTGGTTCACCTCGGTGGACCACAAGAAGATCGGCGTGATGTACCTCATCGTCGCCTTCGTCATGCTGCTGCGCGGCTTCTCCGACGCCATCATGATGCGCACCCAGCAGGCGCTCGCCGTCGGCGGGTCCGAGGGCTACCTGCCACCGCACCACTACGACCAGATCTTCACCGCCCACGGCGTGATCATGATCTTCTTCGTGGCGATGCCGCTGATCACCGGCCTGATGAACCTGGCCGTGCCGCTGCAGATCGGTGCGCGTGACGTTGCGTTCCCGTTCGTCAACTCGCTCAGCTTCTGGCTGTTCGTGGCGGGCGCGGTGCTGATCATGCTGTCGCTGTGGATCGGTGAGTTCGCCGCCACCGGCTGGCTGGCGTTCCCGCCGTTGTCGGGTATCGAATACAGTCCAAGCGTCGGCATGGACTACTACATCTGGGGCCTGCAGGTGGCGGGTTTGGGTACCACGCTGAGTGGTATCAACTTCTTCATCACCATCCTGAAGATGCGTACCCCCAGCATGAAGCTGATGCAGATGCCGGTGTTCACCTGGACTGCCCTGGTGACCAACGTGCTGATCGTCGCTGCCTTCCCGGTGCTGACCATCACCCTGGTGCTGCTGACCCTGGACCGTTACCTGGGTACGCACTTCTTCACCAATGACGGTGGCGGCAACGCCATGCTGTACATCAACCTGATCTGGATCTGGGGTCACCCGGAGGTGTACATCCTGGTCCTGCCGGCGTTCGGTGTGTTCTCCGAAGTCATCGCGACCTTCTCGCGCAAGGCGCTGTTCGGCTACAAGGGCATGGTCTACGCCACCGCCTGCATCGGCGTGCTGTCGTTCATCGTGTGGCTGCACCACTTCTTCACCATGGGCTCGGGTGCCAACGTCAATGCCTTCTTCGGCATCACGACGATGATCATCTCGATCCCCACCGGCGTGAAGATCTTCAACTGGCTGTTCACCATGTTCCGCGGTCGCGTGCACTTCACCACCCCGGTGCTGTGGACGATCGGCTTCATGGTCACCTTCGTCATCGGCGGCATGACCGGCGTGATGCTGGCGATCCCGGCCATCGACTTCGTGCTGCACAACAGCCTGTTCCTGATCGCCCACTTCCACAACGTCATCATCGGCGGCGTGGTGTTCGGCATGTTCGCCGGCATCACTTACTGGTGGCCGAAGATGTTCGGCTTCCGCCTCAACGAGTTCTGGGGCAAGTGCGCGTTCTGGTGCTGGTTCATCGGCTTCTACGTGACCTTCATGCCGATGTACGTGCTGGGCTTCATGGGCATGACCCGTCGCCTGCAGAGCACCGTCAACCCGGCCTACGAGCCGCTGCTGCTGATCGCCGCCGCAGGTGCCTTCATTGTGGGTGCCGGCATCCTGTGCCAGATCATCCAGGTGGCCGTGTCGATCCGCGACCGCAAGAAGACCGTCGACCTGACCGGCGACCCGTGGGATGCCCGTACGCTGGAGTGGGAAACCTCCTCGCCGCCGGCCTTCTACAACTTCGCGACCCTGCCGGACGTCACCGAGCTGGACGATTTCTGGGAACGCAAGCAGCGTGGTGAAGCCTGGCCGAAGCCGGCCAAGTACACCGACATCCACATGCCGCGCAACACCGGCACGGGCGTTGTCATCGGTGCCTTCAGCCTGGTGTTCGGCTTCGCGATGATCTGGCACATCTGGTGGCTGGCCATCGTCGGCTTCGTCGGCATGATCGCCACGTTCATCTACCGCACCTTCGACCAGGACGTGGACTACTGGGTCCCGGCCGCCGAGGTGGAACGCATCGAGAACGCACACCGCAAGCACCTGGAAGCCCAGGGCCTGGTGAAGTCGGAGCTGAAGGCATGAGCACCAATACCTCGACCCTGAGCCACGGGCACGCCGCACACGCGGCGGCCCATGGCCATGACGACCACGAGCACCACGACACCGGCGGCAACACCGTCTTCGGTTTCTGGGTGTACCTGATGAGCGACTGCCTCATCTTCGCCTCGCTGTTCGCCACCTACGTGGTGCTGGCAGGCGGTACCGATGGTGGCCCCACCGCGAAGGACCTGTTCGAGCTGCCGTTCGTGGCGTGGGAAACCGCGCTGCTGCTGACCTCGTCGCTGACCTTCGGCCTGGGCATGATTGCCATGCACCGCAAGCAGATGGGCCAGATGTACCTGTGGCTGGGCATCACCTGGCTGCTGGGCTTCGGCTTCATGTGCATGGAAGTGTGGGAGTTCCAGCATCTGATCCATCAGGGCTACGGTCCGGACCGCAGTGCCTTCCTGTCGGCGTTCTTCGCCCTGGTCGGTACCCACGGCCTGCACGTCAGCGCGGGCCTGCTGTGGCTGCTGGTGATGTTCGTGCAGCTGAAAAAGTACGGCCTGACCGCGACCAACAAGACCCGCATGGCGTGCCTGAGCCTGTTCTGGCACTTCCTGGACCTGATCTGGATCGGCGTGTTCTCCGTCGTCTACCTCAATGGAGCGCTGTAATGGCACATGACAACCATGCACACGACCACGGCACCGGCGGCGAAAGCCACGGCAGCGTGAAGTCGTACCTGATCGGCTTCGTGCTGGCGGTGGTGCTGACCGTCATCCCGTTCTGGATGGTGATGTCGGGCGATTTCTCGCGCACCGTCAACGGTGTGGTGATCGCGGTCACTGCGGTGCTGCAGATGCTGGTCCACCTGGTGTTCTTCCTGCACCTGGACCGCTCTTCCGAAAGCCGCTGGAACGTCAACGCTGCGGCCTTCACCGTCGTGGTGATCGGCATCATCGTGATCGGCACCCTGTGGGTCATGCACAACATGAACGTGCACATGATGCACTGACGTCCTCGCGACGTTGCCACGCAGAAAGGCCGCCCTCGGGCGGCCTTTCTGTTTGTCGCGCCCACCGGGAATGCCACGCGCGGTGGTAGTGCCGGCCGCTGGCCGGCAATCGCGGGAAGCCGGCCAGCGGTCGGCTCTACCCTGCCACCCGGCGCAGGAACTCCTCTGCCTCCATCGGCCGGCCCAGGTGGTAGCCCTGCAGCTGGTCGCAGCCCAGCTCGCTCAGGTACTCGCGCTGCGCCTGCGTTTCCACGCCTTCGGCCACCACCTGCAACTGCAGGGTGCGGCCCAGCGCAATGATCGACGACACGATGGCGGCATCTTCGTCGTTGCATTCCAGATCACGAACGAACGCGCGGTCGATCTTCAGTTCGGTGGCCGGCATGCGCTTGAGGTACAGCAGGCTGGAATAGCCGGTGCCGAAGTCGTCGATGGCGATGTGCACGCCCATCGTGGTCAGGTCGTTAAGGATGGCCAGGCTGGCATCGACGTCCTTCATCGCGGTGGTCTCGGTGATCTCCAGGGTCAGCCGGGCCGGTTCGATCCGATGCCGCTGCAGTACTTCGCGCACGCTGTCCAGAAGCGCCGGCGAGGCGAACTGCAGCGGCGACAGGTTCACCGCCATCGACCAGTCTGCGTGGCCGGCGTCATGCCATGCCCGCAGCTGCGCGCAGGCCTGGTCCAGTACCCAGTCACCGATCGGCAGGATCAGGCCGCTGCGTTCGGCGATCGGAATGAACACGTCCGGTGCCAGCAGGCCCAGCTCCGGGTGCTGCCAGCGCAGCAGCGCTTCGGCGCCGGTGGCCGGTGCGCCCGCGGCCGGGAATTTGGGCTGGTAATGCAGGATCAGTTCGTTGCGGGCGATGGCCTTGCGCAGGTCCTGCAGCAGGCGCAGCTGGCGATTGGCACTGAGCTGCATCGAGGGAGTGAAGAAGGTATAGCCGTTCCGCCCGGTTTCCTTGGTGTGGTACATCGCCGCATCGGCGTGCGCCATCAGTTCGCGCTCATTGCTGGCGTCGTCCGGGTACAGGGCGATGCCCAGGCTGGCGCTGACCTGCAGCTCGGCTGCATCCAGCAGGAATGGTTCGCCCGCCGCCGCGATGATCCGCTCGGCGACCACCACTGCATCGTCGGGAACATCGATGGCCAGCACGATCACGAACTCGTCGCCGCCGAGGCGGGCGAAGGTGTCCTGTGGCCGCAGCAGGCCGCCGATACGCTGCGCCACCGCCACCAGCAGGCGATCTCCCAGCTGGTGTCCGTACGCATCATTGACCGCCTTGAAGCCGTCCAGGTCGCAGAACATCACCGCCACCGCCTGGTTGCGCCGCCGCGCCTTCTCGATGGCCTGCTCGATGCGGTCCTGCAGCAGCATGCGGTTGGGCAGCTGGGTCAGCGGGTCGTGCAGGGCGGCCTGGATCAGCTTGTCGTTGGCGTGTGCCAGTGAATCGGCCAGCAGCCCGGTGCGCACGCGCATCTGCCGGTCGAACAGCGAGGCGACCAGGGCTATACCCAGTGTGGCCACGGTGGTGACGATCACCAACACCGCCAGCCAGCGCGTGTCGATGCCGCCGCTTCCCACCGCGCCACAGATGCTGCCCTCCGGGAAGCGCGCTGCGGCCATGCCGGTGTAATGCATGCCGACGATGGCCAGGCCCATCACCAGTGAGGCAAGCAGGCGCAGGCGCGTGGTGTTGCGCTGTTCGGCACGTAGCCGGAAGGCGATCCACAACGCCGCACCCGCAGCGCCGATGGCCACCGCAATGGAGGCGGCGAACCAGCCCGGGTGATAGTCGATGCCCGGCTGCATGCGCATCGCCGCCATGCCCAGGTAGTGCATGGTGGCGATGCCCAGGCCCATCAGCACGGCCCCGGCCAGCAGCCGGCGCCAGGGCAGGCTGGGCCGCGACACCAGCCACAGCGCATAGGCCGAGGCGCCGATCGAGACCGCCAGCGAGTACAGGGTGATGCCAAGGTCGTAACCCACCGGAATCGGCAGGTCGAAGGCGAGCATGCCGATGAAGTGCATCGACCAGATGCCCAGGCCCATGGCCGCCGCGCCCCCGGCCAGCCACCAGCGGGCCACGCGACCCTCGGCCGTGGCCAGGCGGCCGGCCATGTCCAGCGCCGTGTACGAAGCAAGAATGGCCACCAGCAGGGAGATGGCGACCAGGCTCTGACTGTAACTGCCAGTCATGTTGAATCCAGAGGGAGAGGGAGGGGCGCCCGCAAGGCGCACGCCCGCGACAGCTATCGGCGCGGGTGGACGGGACTTGAGCGGTCGCAGCAGCTGCGACCTGGCTCGGCTATCCTGCCACGCCTGTTCCCATTGCTGGAAATCATCCGATGGCAAAAGCCCGCACCGCCTACGTCTGCAATGAATGCGGCGCCGAATTCAGCAAGTGGCAGGGGCAGTGCACCGAGTGCAACGCCTGGAACTCGTTGTCGGAGATCGTGCTGGAGAGCGCGGCGGCGGCCAAGGCGCCGGCCTCGCGGCGGGCCGGCTGGGCCGGGAAGATCGACCCGCCGAAGATCACCGCGCTGAAAGACGTGGAGCAGACCGAGCATCGCCGGGTCTCCACCGGCATCGGCGAGTTCGACCGCGTGCTGGGCGGCGGCCTGGTCGAAGGCGCGGTGGTGCTGGTGGGCGGCGACCCGGGCATCGGCAAGTCGACGCTACTGCTGCAGGCGGTGGCGAAGATGGCCGCTGAACTGCCAGTGCTGTACGTCACCGGCGAGGAGTCGCTGGCCCAGGTGGCTGGCCGTGCGCATCGCCTGGAGCTGCCGCTGGACGGCGTCAATGCGCTGGCCGAGACCGGCGTCGAGTCGATCCTGCAGCACGCGGCCAAGGCCGGCCCGCGGCTGATCGTGGCCGACTCGGTGCAGACCCTGTGGACCGAAACGCTGACCGCGGCGCCCGGCTCCGTAAGCCAGGTGCGCGAGAGCGCGGCACGGCTGGTGCGCTTTGCCAAGGAAACCGGCACTGCGGTGTTCCTGGTCGGCCACGTCACCAAGGAGGGCGGCATCGCCGGCCCGCGCGTGCTGGAGCACATGGTTGATGCGGTGCTGTACTTCGAAGGCGAGAGCGGCAGCCGCTTCCGCCTGTTGCGCGCCTTCAAGAACCGGTTTGGTGCGGTGAACGAACTGGGCGTGTTCGCGATGGGGGACAAGGGCCTGAAGGAAGTCTCCAATCCATCGGCCATCTTCCTGTCCGGCGGCAGCACCCATCAGCCGGGCAGCTGCGTGATGGTCACCCGCGAGGGCACGAGGCCCCTGCTGGTGGAGGTGCAGGCGCTGGTCGATGCATCGCCGCTGTCGAACCCGCGCCGTGTCGCGGTCGGCCTGGAGCAGAACCGCCTGGCGATGCTGCTGGCGGTGCTGCATCGGCACGGCGGCGTGCTGGTCGGCGACCAGGACGTGTTCGTCAACGTGGTCGGCGGCATCCGCGTGCAGGAGACCGCCGCCGACCTGCCGGTGCTGCTGGCGGTGCTGTCCTCGCTGCAGGACCGGCCGCTGGCGGAAAAGACGATTGCCTTTGGCGAGGTTGGCCTGTCCGGCGAGATCCGCCCGGTGCCCAATGGCGAGGACCGCCTGCGCGAGGCGGCCACCCATGGTTTCAAGCGCGCCATCGTGCCCAAGGCCAACGCGCCCAAGGGCGGCTCGGTGAAAGGCATGGAAGTGATCGCGGTGGAGCGGCTGTCCGAGGCTATCGACGCGGCATGATGCCGTCTCTGCAAGCGTCAATCACGGCAACGGTCAGCTTCCTTGTGCTAGTTTTTCCCGCTCGACGAAGACGCCCTCTGGCGTCTTTCCGTGCCCAGGAGTAAACGATTACATGCAGGACACCGCGCTCACCGCCCCCAACGCCGAGATCCGTCGCGCCGGGGTCGATCTCAATGGACTGATGACGGTGCTGGGCAAGCACCTGTATTCCACCCCGGTGGTGGCGCTGCGCGAACTGGTGCAGAACGCGCACGACTCGATCATCCGCCGCCGCATCGAACAGCCCGGCGTCGCAGTGCCGTCGCGCATCTCGGTGCAGGTCGATGCCGGTGCCGGCGTGCTGCGCATCTCCGATACCGGTGCCGGCCTGACCCGCCAGGAGATCCACGATTACCTGGCCACCGTCGGCGTCGGCTATACCCGTGGCCTGCGCCAGGGCGGCGAGGACGATGAGGGCCTGATCGGCATGTTCGGCCTCGGGTTCCTGTCGGCCTTCGTGCTGGCGCGCCGGGTCAGCGTGCGCACCACCTCGTACCAGACCCCGGACCTGGGCCATCTATACGTGTCCAGCAATGCCGAGCAGTACACGGTAAGCGAAGTACCGGCACGTGCGGTCGGCACCGAGGTGGAGCTGGAGCTGCATCCTGATTTCCTGCCGCTGGCCAACGAGGCGCGCCTGCACGAGGTGCTGGGCCGCTACTGCGCGCTGCTGTCCGAGCCGATCTTCATTGGCGCTGCGACCGAGGCGATCAATCCCGAGCCGCCACCGTGGCGCGATCAGGGGGATGTTGCCGTGCATCCGGTGCAGGCCCGCCGCCAGGCGCTGCAGTTCGCCGCGCGGTTCGAGCATGATTTCGAGCCGATCGTCACCGTGCCGTTGCGTGCCGATGGCAACAGCGATGCCACCGGCCTGCTGTGGGTGCAGGACGGCGCCACCTATGGCACCAGCGACAACCGCAACCTGTCGGTGTTCGTGCGCGGCATGCTGCTGGATGACGACGCGCGCGACCTGCTGCCGCCGTGGGCCGGTTTCATCGGCGGGGTGATCGAATCCTCGCGGTTGACGCCCACCGCCAGCCGCGAAGACCTGCAGCGCGATGACCAGTACCGCGCGGTGCAGCATGCACTGCTGGAGGCGCTGATCGACGGCCTGGCCGACGTCGCGAAACAGCAGCCGGAAGCCTGGCGGCGCGTGCTGACCCGCCACAACGAGGCCCTGCTGGGTGCGGCACTGTGCGATGAGCGCCTGTTCGAACTGCTGATGGAGCATGTGCGGGTGCCGACCTCGCAGGGCGATCTGCCGGCCAGCGCGTTGCCGGCGCGCGGTGCCGTGCATGTCATCCTCGACAACGGCGGTGGCTTTGAAGAGATGCTGTTCCGCGCGATGGGCGTACCGGTCGCGCATGGCCATCGCTACGCGGTGGTGCCGTTCCTGCGACGCTGGGCACAGGCCAAGGGCCTGCGCCTGGTCGAGCTGGGTACCGAGCAGGGCAACCGTGCGCTGTTCCGCAGTGATGACAGCCTCGACGAGGCGCAGCTGGCCTGGCTGCGCGAACAACTGGGTGACGGCGAACAGTTGCTGCCGGCACGCTTCAGCCCGGAGGCGCTGCCGGTGGTGGTGGTGCCCGACCGCGAGGCCGAGCTGAAGCAGCGGCTGGAAGACGACGAGAACGACAAGCGCGTCTCGATGGCCGCGCTGCGCCTGGCGCGCCAGTTCACCGCGCGCATCGAATCGCGCGCACCGTCGCGGCTGTATCTCAATCTCGACAACCCGGCGGTGCAGGCACTGCTGCGCGCCCAGCGCGAGGGCCACCCACAGGCCGAGGCTGCGGCGCGCCTGCTGCGCTCGCTGAAAATCATCGTCGCCGCGCAGGGCCGCCCGCTGGCACGCACGAACGCTACGCCCGGCCCGGATCTCAACGGCGCCTTCACCGACATCGCCGGCGCCCTGCAGCAGATGCTGCGCTGAGCACTGCACCTTCTCATCCAGCCTTCGCTAGACAGGAGTATTCATCCCCATGGACATCTGGAACTGGGTCGAAAAGCTGCAGGGTGACCTGCGCCAGGCCGGCCAGGCGCAGAACGCGCACCTGCTGAACCGTCTCGCCGACGAGGTCAGTGAACTGCAGATCGACCGCGTCGATGCGCTGCTGCCCGAGGCGCGCGCATTGGGCAAGGCGTTGGACAACCCGTGGGTTGACGTCTATGTCGGCCACTGGGCGCTGCGCAACCGCGTCGGCAACCGCGTGGAAGGCGAAAGCGCACTCGGCGAAGCCGTAGCGCTGTTTGAACGCGCGCACCGCGAGGACACGCTGGAATGCCCGCAGTCGATCTGCGTGACTCAGGACCTGGCCGCCTGCTACGGCAACATCGATGGCCCGGGCTGGGTGCCCGAGCGCATCGAGGTCTGCGATGAAACACTGGGTCGCATCGACCCGAGCTGGGCCTGTTTCCAGTGCCTGAGCTGCGAGAAGGCCGATGCGCTGCTTGATGATGGCCGTGGCCAGGCGGCACTGGATTACCTGCAGGTGCAGGCCGATGCCGTGGAGGCCTGTGGCAAGGAAGTGTTCGACAGCTTCCCGGAGATGCAGATCAAGATCCTGCTGGGCATGGGCCGTGCCGATGAGGCACTGGCGCTGATCGAAAAGCGGGAGGCCGAAGTTGCTGCGTCCGGAGAGTACGAGCCGGCCAACTGCACGGTGCCGCGCCGCCTGTCCAAGGCCTGGGCGCTGGCCCAGCTGGGCCGCGACGAAGAGGCGCTGCAGCAGCTGGTGCCGTGGAGCGAGCTGACCCCGAACTATTGGCGGTTGTGGGCGAACACCGCCGCCGCGCTGTGCCAGCGTGACCCGGCACGCAATACCTGGGATCTGGGTACGCGCTTCAATACGATCATCGAACACTTCGCGCGCGTCGGATCGCATCGCCTGCTGATCGAAGTGGCAGCGTTGAGCCTGGAGCTGGCGCTGCAGCGCGGTGCGCGCTGGGTCGCGCTGCGCCAGTTGGAACTGGCCCGCACCCATCTGGCGCAGCTGCGCCAGGACCGTGGTGCCGCGGCCCTGGTGGCCGGCCTGGCCGCGCGCATCGAGGCATTGCCGGACGTCGCGCCGCTGCCGGTGCCGGCCGGCGAGCTGCTGGCATGGCTGGACGCGCAGGGCGAACAGAACCAGGCGCGCGACCCCGAGCGCGAGGCGCAGTGGTTGCTGCAGGCGCATGCCGAGCTGCCCGATGACGAGGCGCTAGCCGAGATGGCGGCCTCGGCGCTGAACGCCTGCGGCGCGCAGGCCGAAGCGCGAGCGCTGCTGTGGCGGTTCGTACGCAGCCATGCGCAGAACGATGGCCCCGCGGCCTACACGCTGATGCGCTGGCTGGCCGAGCAGGGGGACGGCGACGGCCTGCGCCAGTTGGCCGAGGTCTACCGCAGCAGCGTGCCGGTGTTCGCGCACTGGTGCGAGGTGCAGCGCGCACGCCGCGTGTCCGACTGGCCGGCGCTGGAGCAGGCGGCCCGATCGCTGCTGGAACTGTCTCCGGGCTCGCACGGCGCGCGCGGCACGCTGGCGCGCATGTACATGGACACCGGTCGCTTCAGCGAAGCGCAGGCGTGCTATGCACAGCTGGTGGAGCTGCTGGAGGAGCCCAATGCCGCGCATTGGGACCACATGAGCGCAGCCAGCGCGGCGCGCGACTGGGACGCCGTGCGCCGCTCGGCGGCGGCGCTTGGCATGGAATTGTCCAGCCAGGAAGGTGTGGTCGAGGAGCCATGGGGCTGGGTGATCATCCGCAGCGAAGAGAACGGCGAGCCGATGGAGTACTACGCCCGTCGCAGCGGTCCGGTGACCGCGCGCATCGTCGAGAACGCGCCGTCCAACCGCGCCCAGCAGGTGGGCGACTGGGTGGTGTTCGATGCCGCGCTGGTGCATCCGGCACCCGAGGAGGAGGAAGCTCGCGAGCATTTCATCCCGACCTACTCGCAGGTGCATGTGCTGGAGCGCGGCGGCTTCGCCCGCAGCTGGATGATCGATGGCGCGCACCCGGGCGAAGAGGCCTGGAACACCTTCGTCGAGGCGGCCGAAGCACAGGGCTGGAAGGTGTGGTCACACAGTCGACCGGACTACACCGTCACCGACCCCGATGTGGAGGAGGGGACGCTGCCGGGCCTGCTGTTCACGGTGGCCCAGCCGCAGGACCATGCACCGCTGGCACTGCACCGCTTCCTCCAGCAGCAGACCGCGACGTGGCCGCATCCGCATTGCTGGCTGCGCCTGGCTGAAGCCTGTGACCAGGATCGCCAGCCGCATCTGGACGTGATCGAGCGTTACGGGCTGTAAGCCGGGTACCGGGTAGTGCCGGCCGCTGGCCGGCAGCACCGGGATATCCTGTAGTGCCGGCCAGCGGCCGGCACTACCTCAGGGAAAAATACGTGCGAAAGACAGGGATGTTCGTGATCGCCGGGGTGCTGCTGGCCCCTACCGCACAGGCTGCACCCGCCTGTCAGGAGCCTGCGGCTGTCGCCCGCGCTTTCTACGAGGCGACGACCGGCAACGGTGACCTGCTGGAGCCGCCGGCCGCGCTGGTCAGCGTGGCCTTCGGCAAGGCGCTGCGTGATGAGCGCGCCTGCCAACAGCGCGAGGAGGGCATCTGCACGATCGATTCCGATCCGTGGCTGGATGCGCAGGACGGCGACATCGAAACGCCGGTGCGCTATAGCTGGGAAGAGGCGTCGGCCACCGCCGGCCAGGTTGAGATGCGCTACTCGGTGTGGAAGAAGGCTTACCTGCCCCCCCTGCCGATGGTGCGCCAGGGGCAGGGGTGCTGGCAGGTTGATGTCATCCTCACCAACAGCGGTCGTTCGGTCCGGAAAATCCTGGCGCAGCCGATTCCCTGACCGGCGGCAGCGTCCGCGCATTGCGTGCTGCCGGCCAGCGGCCGGCACTACCAGGGTGGGTGGGGGCGGCCGGTGGCCTGCAGTACCGGGGTGGGTGGGAACGGCCGGTGGCCTGCAGTACCGGGGTGGGTGGGAACGGCCGGTGGCCTGCAGTACCGGGGTGGGTGCCGACCGTTGGTCGGCACACGGCCTATCGCGTATGCCCGAACACCAGCTCGATCACGAACTGGCTGCCGAAGAACGCCAGCAGCAGCAACAGCATCGCCGCCAGCGTCCAGTGCACCGCCTTCATGCCGCGCCAGCCGTAGCGGCGGCGGCCGATCAGCAGCACGCCGAACACGATCCACGACAGCACGCTCAGCACGGTCTTGTGCACCAGCTTCTGCGCCAGCAGGTCATCGACGAACAGTACGCCGGTGACCAGGGTCAGGGTCAGCAGCGCGAAGCCGACGGTGATCACCCGGAACAGCAGCGACTCCAGGTCAGCCAGCGGTGGCAGCGCGCGCAGCCATGGCCGGAACTCGCGGCGGCGCAGCGCGCGCTCCTGCAGCCACAGCATGATCGCCAGCAGGGCGGCGATGCTCAGCGTGGCATAGGCCAGCAGGGCCAGCCAGGCGTGGCTGGCCAGGCGCCAGCCCAGCACCTTGCTCGGCTCGTGGCCGTAGCCGTGGTAGGCCAGCAGCAGCACGGCAGCCAGTGGGAACACCACCACGCCCAGCGCCGACATCCGCCCGCGCGCGCCGACCAGCGAGGTCAGCCAGGCCATGCCCAGGCCGACCAGCGACAGCGCGGCGAAGAAGTGCATGTCCGGCCCGCCGGTGGTACGCATCGCCACCATCACGTGGTAACCGCCATGCAGCAGCATCGCCGGCAGGGCGGGCCACAGCCAGGTGGGCGAGCCGGTGGTTTCATCGCGGCCGAGCGCGCGCACCAGCAGGGCACTGGCAGCCAGGTAGAGCAGGACGGCGATGAGAACGATTGTCATCGTTGCAGTTTCGCATACCCCTGTGATGCTGGCGACGGCCCTGTGGTCGCAGTCCGGGGCGACGGCCGGACCCGTTATACTGTCTGCCTTATTGTCCCCCGCTTTCAGACAGGTTGCGCCGCATGTTCGAGTCCCTGACCCAGCGCCTTTCCGGCACCATCGAGCGCCTGCGTGGCCGTGGCCGCCTGACCGAGGAGAACATCCGCGAGGCGACCCGTGAAGTGCGCATCGCACTGCTCGAAGCCGACGTTGCGCTGCCGGTGGTGCAGGCGCTGATCGAGCGCATCAAGGTACGCGCAGTCGGCCAGGAAGTGCTGAAGTCGCTGACCCCGGGCCAGGCCCTGATCAAGGTCGTGCGCGACGAGCTGACCGCCGTGATGGGCGCCGAAGCCAGCGACCTGAACCTCAACGTTCCCGCTCCGGCCATCATCCTGATGGCAGGCCTGCAGGGTGCCGGCAAGACCACCACGGTTGGCAAGCTGGCCAAGCACCTGAAGGAAAAGCGCAAGAAGAAGGTGATGGTGGTGTCGGCCGACGTCTACCGCCCGGCCGCGATCGAGCAGCTCAAGACCCTGGCCGAGCAGGTGGGCGTGCTGTTCTTCCCGTCCAGCGCCGACCAGAAGCCGGAAGCCATCGTGCGCGCGGCCATCGACGATGCGCGCAAGTCGTTCGTGGACGTGCTGCTGGTCGATACCGCCGGCCGCCTGGCCATCGACGAAGCGATGATGGCCGAGATCAAGGCCCTGCACGCGGCGGTGAATCCGGCTGAAACGCTGTTCGTGGTCGACGCCATGACCGGCCAGGACGCGGCCAACACCGCCAAGGCCTTCGGCGATGCGCTGCCGCTGACCGGCGTGGTGCTGACCAAGACTGACGGTGATGCCCGCGGCGGCGCCGCGCTGAGCGTGCGCTACATCACCGGCAAGCCGATCAAGTTCGTCGGTGTGAGCGAGAAGCCGGAAGGCCTGGACGTGTTCCATCCCGACCGTATCGCCAGCCGCATCCTCGACATGGGCGACGTGCTGTCGCTGGTCGAGCAGGTCGAGCAGCAGGTCGACAAGGACAAGGCGGCCAAGCTGGCCGAGAAGGTCGCCAAGGGCAAGAAGTTCGACCTGAACGACATGCGCGACCAGCTGGAGCAGATGCAGAACATGGGTGGCATCGGTGGCCTGATGGACAAGCTGCCGGGCCTGGGCAACATCCCCGATCATCTGAAGCAGCAGGTCAGCCAGGGCAAGGAAGTGCCGCGCATGATCGCCATCATCAACTCGATGACCAAGAAGGAACGGCGCAACCCGAACCTGCTCAACGGCTCGCGTCGCGCGCGCATTGCCAAGGGCTCGGGCGTGACACCGGCCGACGTCAACAAGCTGATGAAGCAGTACATGCAGATGGAAAAGATGATGAGCAAGATGGCCGGCGGTGGCATGAAGGGCATGTTGCGCAGCATGAAGGGCATGATGGGCGCCATGGGTGGCCGCGGCATGCCGTTCCGTTGATGACGGCCCCGGTCGCAGTCTGATGTAGCGCTCGAGCCCACGCTCGGGCGGCGGCGCACAGTCGCCGCAGCAGGCCGTCAGGC
>NZ_CVIW01000007.1:0-91484 GCF_001499715.1 Stenotrophomonas thermophila
GGCCCCGGTCACCGGCGGCGTGGAGTTGTTCGAATGACCCTGACCGGCAACGCCCCCTGCCGGGTCCTGATCGTCGACGACTCTGCCGTCGTGCGGCAGATGCTCACGGAAATCCTGTCCAGCGACCCGGCCATCGACGTGGTCGGCACCGCCGCAGATCCGCTGCTGGCGCGTGAGAAGATCAAGCGCCTGGCCCCGGACGTGATCACGCTTGACGTGGAAATGCCGCGCATGGACGGCCTGGCGTTCCTGGAAAACCTGATGCGGCTGCACCCGCTGCCGGTGGTGATGATTTCTTCGCTGACCGAACGCGGCGCCGACACCACGCTGCAGGCGCTGGCACTGGGCGCGGTGGACTTCGTCTCCAAGCCCAAGCTGGACGTCGCACGCGGCCTGCAGGGCTACGCCGACGAAATCATCGCCAAGGTGAAGATGGCGGCGCGCTCGCGGGTGCGACCGCTGGTGCGCGCGGCCGCCCCGAAGCTCACGCTGGACGCAACGCCGGCAACGCGTGCTGCCTCGCCGCAGTTCCGCACCACCGACCGCCTGATCGCGATCGGCTCGTCGGCCGGTGGCACCGAAGCCCTGCGCGTGGTGCTGGAAGGCATGCCCGCCGATGGCCCAGCCGTGGTGATGACCCAGCACCTGCCGGCCAGCTTCAGCAGTGCCTTCGCCGAACGCCTGGACCGCCACTCGGCCATGGCCGTGCGCGAGGCCAGCGACGGCGAAGCGGTGCTGCCCGGCCATGCCTACCTGCCACCCGGCGGCAAGCACCTGCGCATCATCCGTGACGGTGCACGCTGGCGCTGCCGAGTCGACGACGGCCCAGCGGTGAACCGGCACAAGCCGGCGGTGGACGTGCTGTTCCGCTCGGTCGCGCAGAGCGCGGGTGGCAATGCCATCGGGGCCATCCTCACCGGCATGGGTGACGACGGCGCACGCGGCCTGCTGGAAATGCGCCAGGCCGGCGCGCCGACACTGGTGCAGGACGAGGCCACCAGCGTGGTCTGGGGCATGCCCGGTGCAGCGTTCAAACTCGGCGCCGCTGAGGAACAGGTGCCACTGGAACGGATTGCCGAGCGGCTGCTGGCGCTCGCTCGCGGCTGATAGCGCGCCCCGGCTCAAGGACTCCGCGGGCAGTAGATCCACGCCATGCGTGGATGCCTTTGTAGAGTCGAGCCGCGCTCGACTCATCGCGCATCGCGCGAACAGCTGCCAAGCATGGACGGCGCTACAGGCCATCAGGCAACGAAAGAACCCCCGGCTTTCACCGAGGGTTCTTCGTTTCATCGGGGTGCCGGCCAGCAGCCGACACCCCCATGCGTTGTCCGCTCACAAAAAACCCCCGGCGCAAGCCGGGGGTTTTCAGTTACCGCATCAGGCAGCGACCGTCTTGGCCACGTCCTGATATTCCTCGATCTGGTCGAAGTTCATGTAGCGGTAGATCTCCGCACCATTGGCGTTGATCACGCCGATGTCCGCCATGTACTCCTCCTTGGTCGGGATGCGGCCCAGACGCGAGCAGATCGCGGCCAGTTCGGCCGAGCCCAGGTACACGTTGGTGTTGCGGCCCAGGCGGTTCGGGAAGTTGCGGGTCGAGGTCGACATCGCGGTGGAACCCTCGCGGATCTGCGCCTGGTTGCCCATGCACAGCGAGCAGCCCGGCATTTCCATGCGTGCGCCGGTGGCACCGAAGGTGCCGTACACGCCTTCCTTGGTCAGCTCCGAGGCATCCATCTTGGTCGGCGGGGCCACCCACAGGCGGGTCGGCAGGTCACGCTTGCCTTCCAGCAGCTTCGCAGCGGCACGGAAGTGACCGATGTTGGTCATGCACGAACCGATGAACACTTCGTCGATCTTGGCGCCAGCGACTTCGGACAGGGTCTTCACGTCGTCCGGGTCGTTCGGGCAGGCCACGATCGGCTCGTGGATGTCGGCCAGGTCGATCTCGATGACGGCGGCGTACTCGGCGTCGGCATCCGGCTCCAGCAGCTGCGGGTTGGCCAGCCAGGCTTCCATCTTCTCGATGCGACGCTGCAGCGAACGCGGATCCTGGTAACCCTCGGCAATCATCCACTTCAGCAGGGTGATGTTGCTGGTCAGGTACTCGATGATCGGTTCCTTGTTCAGCCGCACCGAGCAACCGGCGGCCGAACGCTCGGCCGAGGCGTCGGACAGTTCGAACGCCTGTTCGACCTTCAGCTCCGGCAAGCCTTCGATTTCCAGGATGCGGCCGGAGAAGATGTTCTTCTTGCCGGCCTTGGCCACGGTCAGCAGGCCCGACTTGATCGCGTACAGCGGGATCGCGTTGACCAGGTCACGCAGGGTCACGCCCGGCTGCATCTTGCCCTTGAAGCGCACCAGCACCGACTCCGGCATGTCCAGCGGCATCACGCCGGTGGCCGCAGCGAAGGCGACCAGGCCCGAGCCGGCCGGGAACGAAATGCCCACCGGGAAACGGGTGTGCGAGTCACCACCGGTACCGACGGTGTCCGGCAGCAGCATGCGGTTGAGCCAGCTGTGGATCACGCCGTCGCCCGGGCGCAGCGAGACGCCGCCACGGGTGGAGATGAACTCCGGCAGGGTGTGGTGGGTCTTCACGTCCACCGGCTTCGGGTAGGCGGCGGTGTGGCAGAACGACTGCATCACCAGGTCGGCCGAGAAGCCCAGGCAGGCCAGGTCCTTCAGCTCGTCACGGGTCATCGGGCCCGTGGTGTCCTGCGAGCCGACCGAGGTCATCTTCGGTTCGCAGTACGTGCCCGGGCGCATGCCCTGGCCTTCCGGCAGGCCACAGGCGCGGCCGACCATCTTCTGCGCCAGCGAGAAGCCCTTGCCGGTATCGGCCGGCTGCACCGGCAGGCGGAACAGGTCGGTCGGGGCCAGGCCCAGCGCTTCGCGCGCCTTGCCGGTCAGGCCACGGCCGATGATCAGCGGGATGCGGCCACCGGCACGCACTTCGTCGAACAGCACGTCGGACTTGACCTGGAATTCGGCGATCACCTCGCCGTTCTTCAGCGCCTTGCCTTCGTACGGGCGCAGCTCGATGACGTCGCCGTGCTCCATCTTCGACACGTCCAGCTCGATCGGCAGCGCACCGGCATCTTCCATCGTGTTGTAGAAGATCGGGGCGATCTTGCCGCCCAGGCACACGCCACCGGCACGCTTGTTCGGGATGTACGGAATGTCATCGCCGGTCCACCACAGCACGCTGTTGGTGGCCGACTTGCGCGAGGAGCCGGTGCCGACCACGTCGCCGACGTAGGCCACCAGGTGGCCCTTGTCCTTCAGCGACAGGATCTGCTGGATCGGGCCGCGCTTGCCGTCTTCTTCCGGGGTGAACGGCGCGTCGTCGCGCTTGTTCTTCAGCATCGCCAGCGCGTGCATCGGAATGTCCGGGCGGGTGGTCGCGTCCGGTGCCGGCGACAGGTCGTCGGTGTTGGTCTCGCCCGGCACCTTGAACACGGTGACGGTCAGGCTCTGCGGCACTTCCGGATTGCTGGTGAACCACTCGGCATCGGCCCAGCTCTGCAGCACGGCCTGGGCGTTGGCGTTGCCGGCCTTGGCCTTTTCCTGCACGTCATGGAACGCATCGAACACCAGCAGGGTCTTCTTCAGGCCGTTGGCGGCGATGGTGCCGACGCTGGCGTCGTCCAGCAGCTGCACCAGCGGGGCGACGTTGTAACCGCCGAGCATGGTGCCCAGCAGCTCGGTGGCGCGCTCACGGCTGATCAGCGGGTTCTGCTCGCTGCCCAGGGCGATCGCCGCCAGGTACGACGCCTTGACCTTGGCCGCGTCATCGACGCCGGCCGGCACGCGATGGGTCAGCAGGTCGAGCAGGAACTCGGCCTCGCCCTGCGGCGGGTTCTTCAGCAGTTCGATGACATCGGCCGTCTGCTGCGCGCTCAGCGGCAGCGGCGGGATGCCAAGCGCAGCGCGCTCGGCGACGTGGTGGCGGTAGGCTTCCAACATGACAACTCCCGGGTAATGCGTAGGTTGAAATAACAAAGTGGGCTCAGGCGTGCGGCACGATCAGCTTCAGGCCCTTGAAGTAGTCGCGGTAAAACGTGTCGTTCCAGGTGATCAGGCCATCGCACTGCAGCAGTGCGTGGGCGCCGACCATGAATTCGTCCAGGCTGCGGCGGCTGCCGCCACGCTGGCGATGACGGCGGTGCATCTCGCCGGCGCGCAGCGCCGACTTGGCTTCCATCGGGTTGAAGTGCACGCCCATTTCTTCCAGCGCTTCGAGCACCTCGGCGCCGCCGCGCAGCGATGCGCAGACCTCGGCCAGGGTCGCGCCGCAGACCACCACACGGCCACCCACCAGGCTCTGCCGGAGGATGGCCTCCACGGCATCGGCCTGCGGACCATTGCTGAGCAGCTCGACCAGCACCGGTGAATCGACGGCGATCATCACGGCTTATTCCTCGTCACGCACCGCGCGTACCGCTGCGTCGGAGGATTCGAAGCCGTCCAGCGCGAACTTGCCGCGCGCCCGTGAAATGGCATCGTCAACACTCTTGCGCAGGATGATGCGGCTGCCGTCCAGCTCGACCTTCAGCAGCGTGCCCTTGGTCAGGCCGAGGGCATCACGCACCGCCTTGGGCAGGGTGATCTGTCCGCGTTCTGCAACAGTGGCTTCCATCGGTAGGCCCTCCAGAGTATGCACAAATTATACATACTTCCTTGGGCATACTTCCACCCTGAACAGGACCGGCACCCCGCCAGCCCTTGCCTCGCAAAGGATCGGCCACAAACGTGACATACGCCATACAACCTCCCCTGTAGTCTGGAACCGATGCCGCAGGCCGAACCCGGCCCGGGTGAATCCATTCAGTTTCGGGTTCATACTGGAACTTCCGGGGCCAACAGGCCCGCGGCGACCGCAAGCAGGCCCGCCCATGCGCGGGCCACTGCAAGCCATCCGCAAGAAGGAGTTACCCCGCATGAGCGATTCGTTCTCCACCCGCAGCCAGCTGAACGTCGGCGGCAAGACGTACGACTACTTCAGCCTGCCCACGCTGGGCCAGCGCTTCGATATCTCCCACCTGCCCTACTCGATGAAGATCCTGCTGGAGAACCTGCTCCGGCACGAGGATGGCGGCATCACCGTCGGCAAGGACCACATCGAAGCCGTGGCCCGCTGGAACCCGGCGGCCGAGCCGGACACCGAAATCGCGTTCATGCCCGCACGCGTGGTCCTGCAGGACTTCACCGGCGTGCCCTGCGTGGTCGACCTGGCCGCGATGCGCGACGCCGTCGTCAAGCTCGGCGGCAAGCCGGAGCAGATCAATCCGCAGATTCCCTCCGAACTGGTCATCGACCACTCGGTGCAGGTCGATGTGTTCGGCAAGCCCGACGCGCTGGACCTCAACGGCAAGATCGAGTTCCAGCGCAACCAGGAACGCTACGGCTTCCTGCGCTGGGGCCAGAAGGCCTTCGACAACTTCAAGGTAGTGCCGCCCAACACCGGCATCGTGCACCAGGTGAACCTGGAAAACCTGGCTCGCGTGGTGATGACCGCGGAGAAGGATGGCAAAGCCGTGGCCTACCCGGATACCGTGTTCGGTACCGACAGCCACACCACCATGATCAACGGCATCGGCGTGCTGGGCTGGGGCGTGGGCGGCATCGAAGCGGAGGCGGCCATGCTCGGCCAGCCGTCGTCGATGCTGATCCCGCAGGTGGTCGGCTTCAAGCTGACCGGCAAGCTGCCCGAGGGCGCCACCGCCACCGACCTGGTGCTGACCGTTACCCAGATGCTGCGCAAGCTGGGCGTGGTCGGCAAGTTCGTCGAGTTCTACGGTGATGGCCTGCAGCACCTGCCGCTGGCCGACCGCGCCACCATCGGCAACATGGCCCCGGAATACGGCGCCACCTGCGGCATCTTCCCGATCGACGCCGAATCGCTGAACTACCTGCGCCTGTCCGGCCGCAGCGAAGAGCAGATCAACCTTGTCGAGGCCTATGCCAAAGCGCAAGGACTGTGGCACGAACCGGGCAGCCCGCATGCCCAGTACAGCACCACGCTGGAACTGGACATGGGCACGGTGAAGCCGTCGCTGGCCGGCCCGAAGCGTCCGCAGGACCGCGTCCTGCTCGAAGACGTGCAGAAGAACTACCGCGAAGCGCTGGTCGGCCTGACTGCCAACCGTGACAAGCGCAGCGAGGACGTTGCCACCTTCGTCAACGAAGGCGGTGGCGCGGCGGTCGGCAACGAGCAGCTGGCCAAGGGCTTCGCCGACATCGAGATCGAAGGCAGCAAGGTGCGGCTGAAAGATGGCGCGGTGGTCATCGCGGCCATCACCTCCTGCACCAATACCTCCAACCCGGCGGTGATGATCGGTGCCGGCCTGCTGGCCCGCAACGCGGCCGCCAAGGGCCTGAACCGCCAGCCGTGGGTGAAGACCTCGCTCGGCCCAGGCTCGCGCGTGGTCACCGACTACCTGGAAAAGGCGGGCGTACTGAAGGAACTGGAGAAGATCGGCTTCTACGTGGTCGGCTACGGCTGCACCACCTGCATCGGCAACTCCGGCCCGCTGCCGACCGAAGTCAGCGCCGGCATCGCCGCCGGCGATCTTGTGGTCACCTCGGTGCTGTCCGGCAACCGCAACTTCGAGGGCCGCGTGCACCCCGAAGTGAAGATGAACTACCTGGCCAGTCCGCCGCTGGTGGTGGCCTACGCCATCGCCGGCACCACCGACATCGACCTGACCACCCAGCCGCTGGGTACCGGCAGCGATGGCCAGCCGGTGTTCCTGCGCGACATCTGGCCGAGCAACAAGGAAATCGGCGACGTCATCGCCGCCACCATCGGCCCGGAGATGTTCAAGCAGAACTACGCCGATGTGTTCAAGGGTGACACCCGCTGGAACACCATCGCCTCGCCGGACGGCAACCTGTACGCGTGGAGCGACGCCTCCACCTACATCAAGAACCCGCCATATTTCGATGGCATGACCATGCAGACCGGCAGCATCGACGACGTGCACGGCGCGCGCGTGATGGGCCTGTTCGGCGACTCGATCACCACCGACCACATCTCCCCGGCCGGCAACATCAAGAAGGACTCGCCGGCAGGCCGCTTCCTGCAGGCACGCGGCGTGCAGCCGGCCGACTTCAACAGCTACGGCAGCCGCCGCGGCAACGACGACGTGATGGTCCGCGGCACCTTCGCCAACATCCGCATCAAGAACCTGATGTTCGGTGGCGAGGAAGGCGGCAACACCCTGTACTACCCGGCCGACGGCGGCCAGCCGGAAAAGCTGGCGATCTACGATGCGGCCATGAAATACAAGGCCGACAAGGTGCCGCTGGTGGTGCTGGCCGGCAAGGAATACGGCACCGGCTCGTCGCGCGACTGGGCGGCCAAGGGCACCCTGCTGTTGGGAGTGAAGGCGGTCATCGCCGAGAGCTTCGAGCGTATCCACCGTTCCAACCTGGTCGGCATGGGCGTGCTGCCGCTGCAGTTCCGCAACGGCGAGAATGCGCAGAGCCTGGGCCTGGACGGCTCGGAAGTGATCGACATCACCGGCCTGCAGGACGGTGCCAGCAAGCGCGCCACGGTCACCGCCACCAAGGCCGATGGCACCAGGAAGACCTTCGAGGTGTCGGTGATGCTGCTGACCCCGAAGGAAGTCGAGTACTTCCGTCACGGTGGCCTGCTGCAGTACGTGCTGCGCCAGCTGGCCAGCAAGTAACGGAAAAGGGCCGGATCCTTGCGGGTCCGGCCCTTTGCGTTTCTGATGCCCCCTTGTAGAGCCGAGCCTGCGCTCGGCTGCTTCTGCGCCGACAGCAGCCGAGCGTGGGCTCGGCTCTACAGAAGCGCTCACCGGCGCGGTGCGTCCGGGTCGGTGCGCAGCGCCTTCAGCAGGCCCCACATGTAGAACGCCAGGGTGAACGAGAACGGCAGGCCGCACAGCACCACCGCCGTCTGCATTGCGCTGAAATTGCCGGCCAGCAGCAGCCCGACGCTGGCCACGGTGATACCGACGGCCCAGAACACGCGCAGCCAGATCGGCGCGTCATGGCCATCTTCTACGCCATCGTCAACACGACGGGTGCACAGGTTGGCGATCATCAGCGTGCCCGAATCGACCGGGGTCAGGAACAGCACGAAGCCGATCACCACCGCGGCACCGGCCACGTACGGCGCGGCGGGCAGGTATTCCAGCAGCTTGAACAGCGTCATCGCCGCATCGTGCTGGGCCACGTCGCCCAGGATCGCCTGGCCATGGTTGAGGACCAGGTCGATGGCGGTGTTGCCGAAGATCGACAGCCACGCCAGGGTGAAACCGAGCGGGATGAGAAGCACGCCCATGACAACTTCACGGATGGTGCGTCCCCGCGAGATGCGCGCCACGAAAAGGCCGACGAACGGCGCCCAGGCGATCCACCAGGCCCAGTAGAACAGCGTCCACGAGCCCATCCACTCACGCCCCTTCGGGTCGTTGAGGTACATGTCGAAACTCTTGCGCACGAACGCACCGAGGTAATCGCCGGTGTTCTGGATCAGGCCATCGAACAGGTGCAGGGTCGGGCCGGTGACCAGCACGAACAGCAGCAGGCCGCACAGCAGGCGCACGTTGAGGTTGGAGAGCCAGGCAATGCCCTTTTCCACGCCTGCAACCACGCCGATGGTGGCCACCACCATCATCACCAGCACGATCGCCACCAGCACCTGCGGCGTATCCGGGATGTGGAACAGGTAGACCAGGCCGGACTGCACCACCAGCGCGCCGATGCCGAGGTTGGTCACCATCGAGATCAGCGTGGCCAGGATGCCGAAGCCATCCACCATGTCGCCGATGCGGCCATGGATGCGCTCACCGAAGACCGGGTACAACGCAGAGCGCAGCGCCAGCGGCAGGTCCCGGCGATAGGCGAAATAGCCCAGTGCCACGCCGACCAGCGCATACAGCGCCCAGCCATGCAGGCCCCAGTGCAGGAAGGTCAGCACCATCGCTTCACGGCCGGCGGCCACGGTGCCGCCGGGCTGCCCGGGTGGATTGAGGAAATGATCCAGCGGCTCGTAGGCGCCGTAGTACAGCAGCGCGATGCCGATCCCGGCCGAGAACAGCATCGAAACCCAGGCGACATAGCCGAAGGCCGGTGATTCCTCGTTGTGGCCCAGGCGGATGCGGCCGTACGGCGAGAACGCCAGCCACAGCACGAAGCCCAGGCACAGCACGATCAGCAGCATGTACCACCAGCCGAACGCGGCCGACACTTCGGCCTGCGCCCATTGCAGCCAGTGCTCGCTGCCTTCGGGATAGAGAACGGTGAGCAGCCCGAGGATGCCGATCGACACCGAGGAGCTGAGGAAAACAAAACGGTTCAAGCGCAGGGGCGAACGCTTGGGATGAGCCAGGGAAGACATGGGGTCGTCTCATCAAGTCCGAGGGAGCACATGGGCGGGGCCGGACCGGTAAACCGGGCCCATGGCGTGGGGCGCGAGCGCATCCTAGGGTTTATTGATTGAACGTTCAATCAATAAAAAGCATAATGGCGGGCAGCCCGATCCTTCGGGTCGCAAACCGTGGAGAGACAATGCCGAAGAAAGGCGTGGAACCGGTACGGCGCGAGCAGCTGATCCGGGCCACTTTCCAGACCATCGACGAGATCGGCATGGCCGATGCGACCGTCGCCACCATCGCGAAGAAGGCGGGCTTGTCCAGCGGCATCGTCGCCCACTACTTCGGCGACAAGGACGGCCTGCTCAATGCTGCAATGCGGCAGATCCTGCGCGAACTGAAGGACGCCGTCGCCCGCTACCGCGCCGACGCCAGCGACGACCCGCGCGAGCAGCTGCGCGCCATCGTCGATGGCAACTTCGACGACAGCCAGATCAACGGCACCGCCATGCGCGTCTGGCTCACCTTCTGGGCCGCGAGCATGCACCAGCCGGAACTGGCCCGGCTGCAGCGCGCCAACGACCAGCGCCTGTTCTCCAACCTCTGCCACCAGTTCAACCGCCTGCTGCCCCACCCGCAGGCCCGCCTGGCCGCCCGCGGCCTGGCCGCGATGATTGATGGCCTGTGGCTGCGCGGCAGCCTGGTCGGCGGCCAGTTCAATGCCGAGAAGTCCCGGCGCATCGCTTACGGCTACATCGACTTCCAGTTGCAGGCTGCCGCGCTATAAGCGCTTCAGCACCCGCCCCCTTCCAAGGAGTACGCCCCATGACCACCCTGCCCGTCCAACAGCTCTACATCCACGGCCAGCGCGTCGATGCCACCAGCGGCAAGACCTTCAAGACCGTCAACCCGGCCACCGGTGAGGTGATCGCCGAGGTGCAGGTCGCCAGCCAGGCCGACGTCGAGCGCGCCGTGCAGAGCGCGGCCGAGGGCCAGAAGGTGTGGGCGGCGATGACGGCCATGGAGCGTTCGCGCATCCTGCGCCGCGCCGTCGAGCTCCTGCGCGAGCGCAACGACGAACTGGCCCAGCTGGAGACTCTGGACACCGGCAAGGCGCTGGCCGAAACCACCACCGTGGACATCGTCACCGGTGCCGACGTGGTCGAGTACTACGCCGGCCTGGCCACCGCCATCGAGGGCATCCAGCTGCCGCTGCGCGAATCGAGCTTCTTCTACACCCGTCGCGAGCCGCTGGGCGTGGTCGCCGGCATCGGCGCCTGGAACTACCCGATCCAGATCGCCATGTGGAAGTCGGCCCCGGCCCTTGCTGCCGGCAACGCGATGGTGTTCAAGCCCTCCGAAGTGACCCCGTTGACCGCGATCCGCCTGGCCGAGATCTACACCGAAGCCGGTGTGCCGGCCGGCGTGTTCAACGTCGTGCAGGGCCCGGGCCGCGAGATCGGGCAGTGGCTGACCGAGCACCCGGTGATCGAGAAGATCTCCTTCACCGGCGGCGTCGCCACCGGCAAGAAGGTGATGGCCAGCGCCGCGTCCTCGTCGCTGAAGGAAGTGACCATGGAGCTGGGCGGCAAGTCGCCGCTGGTGATCTGCGATGACGCCGATCTGGACCGCGCGGCCGACATCGCGGTGATGGCCAACTTCTTCAGCTCCGGCCAGGTCTGCACCAACGGCACCCGCGTGTTCGTGCCGCGCAGCATGCTGGCCGCATTCGAGGCCGCCGTCGTCGAGCGCGTCAAGCGCATCCGCATCGGCGACCCGATGGACGCCGAGACCAACTTCGGCCCGCTGACCAGCTTCCCGCACATGGAAAACGTGCTGCGCTACATCGAGAGCGGCAAGGCCGAGGGCGCCCGCCTGCTGACCGGCGGTGGCCGTGCCACCGAGGGCGCGCTGGCCAATGGCGCCTACGTGCTGCCGACCGTGTTCTCCGACTGCCGCGATGACATGACGATTGTCCGGGAAGAGATCTTCGGGCCGGTGATGAGCATCCTCGCCTACGACGACGAGGACGAAGTGGTGCGCCGCGCCAACGACACCACCTTCGGCCTGGCTGCGGGCGTGGTCAGCAAGGACATCAGCCGCGCGCACCGCATCATCCACCGCCTGGAAGCCGGCATCTGCTGGATCAACACCTGGGGTGAATCGCCGGCCGAAATGCCGGTCGGTGGCTACAAGGAATCGGGCGTCGGCCGTGAGAACGGCATCTCCACCCTCGGCCACTACACCCGCATCAAGTCGGTGCAGGTCGAGCTGGGCGACTACGCCAGCGTGTTCTGACCGGCGCGCCGCAAGCGCGCACCCTCGTCCGGCCACCGCGCCGATCCGACATTCCGCCGCGACGCCTGCATGCAGCGCGCCGCGGCCTGCAGGAGACACCCATGAGCACCCATAACGAGTACGACTACATCATCATCGGCGCAGGCTCGGCCGGCAACGTGCTGGCCACCCGCCTCACCGAAGATGCCGATGTCAGCGTGCTGCTGCTGGAAGCCGGTGGCCCGGACTACCGGTTCGACTTCCGTACCCAGATGCCGGCGGCGCTTGCCTTCCCGCTGCAGGGCAAGCGCTACAACTGGGCGTACAAGACCGATCCGGAGCCCTTCATGAACAACCGCCGCATGGACTGCGGACGCGGCAAGGGCCTGGGCGGCTCGTCGCTGATCAACGGCATGTGCTACATCCGCGGCAACGCGATGGACTATGACAACTGGGCCAGCATGCCGGGCTTGGAGGATTGGACCTACCTGGACTGCCTGCCGTATTTCCGCAAGGCCGAAACCCGCGACATCGGCCCCAATGACTACCACGGTGGCGACGGCCCGCTGCGCGTGACCACGCCGAAGGCCGGCAACAACGAGCTGTTCGCGGCGATGGTCGAAGCCGGCGTGCAGGCCGGCTATCCGCGCACCGACGACCTCAACGGCTACCAGCAGGAAGGCTTCGGCCCGATGGACCGCACGGTGACCCCGAAGGGCCGTCGCTCCAGCACTGCCCGCGGCTACCTGGACCTGGCCAAGCCGCGTCCGAACCTGACCATCGTCACCCACGCGCTGACCGACCGCATCCTGTTCTCGGGCAAGCGTGCGGTGGGCGTGCAGTGGCTGCACAACGACCAGCCACAGCGTGCCACCGCCCGCCGCGAAGTGCTGCTGTGCGGTGGCGCCATCGCCTCGCCGCAGATCCTGCAGCGCTCGGGCGTCGGCCCGGCCGACCTGCTGCGCAGCCTGGACATCGACCTGGTGCACCACCTGCCAGGCGTCGGCGCCAACCTGCAGGATCACCTGGAGATGTACCTGCAGTACGAATGCAAGAAGCCGGTGTCGCTGGCGCCGGCACTGAAGCTGTACAACCAGCCGGCGATCGGTGCCGAGTGGCTGTTCCTGGGCACCGGCATCGGCGCCAGCAACCAGTTCGAGGCCGGCGGCTTCATCCGCAGCGACGCCGAATTCGACTGGCCGAACCTGCAGTACCACTTCCTGCCGGTGGCGATCAATTACAACGGCTCCAACCCGATCAAGGCGCACAGCTTCCAGATGCACGTCGGTTCGATGCGCTCGCCCAGCCGCGGCCGCATCCATGTGCGTTCGAAGGATCCGCGCGAACATCCGAGCATCCTGTTCAACTACATGTCGCACGAGCAGGACTGGCGTGAGTTCCGCGCGGCGATCCGCATCACCCGCGAGATCTTCGCGCAGCCGGCGCTGGCACCGTACAGCGGCCGCGAGATCTCGCCGGGCAGCGCGCTGCAGACCGACGCGCAGATCGACGCATTCGTGCGCGAGCATGCCGAGACCGCCTACCACCCGTCGTGCTCGAACAAGATGGGCCATGCCGATGACCCGATGGCGGTGGTCGACGGCCAGGGCCGCGTGCACGGGCTGGAAGGCCTGCGCATCGTCGATGCCTCGATCATGCCGCAGGTGGTGACCGGCAACCTCAACGCGCCGACCATCATGATGGCCGAGAAGCTGGCCGACGTGATCCGCGGCCGCACCCCGCTGGCCCGCAGCACCGCGCCGTATTACAAGGCCAACGGTGCACCGGTGCGCAAGCAGGGCTGAGCCAGCCGCACACCTTGAAACACCCGCCGGGCATGGCCCGGCGCTACCAGGCGCGTCCTGCCTTCGGTAGCGCCAGGCCATGCCCGGCGCCGTTTGACGCGTTCGCACAATGCGCCACGCAAACCCCTCTTCGCGTTTTCCCTACGGCGGGGTATGCTGCAATGAACGGCCATTGTCGATACGCTCGGGGCCGAACCTAATACATCACGATTCCTGGAGGGGGAATATGAGTCTGGATCGTCCCTGGCTGCAGAGCTATCCGAAAGGCGTTCCCGCCGAAATCGACGTCAACGAGTTCCATTCGGTAGCTTCGGTCTTCGACGCTTCCGTCGCGAAATTCCGCGACCGTCCCGCCTACTCCAGCTTCGGCAAGGTCCTCACCTATGGTGAGACAGACGCGCTGGTCACCCAGTTCGCCGCCTACCTGCTGGGTGAGCTCAAGCTCAAGAAGGGTGACCGCGTCGCCCTGATGATGCCCAACTGCCTGCAGTACCCGGTGGCCACCTTCGGCGTGCTGCGCGCCGGACTGACCGTGGTCAACGTCAACCCGCTGTACACCGCGCGCGAACTCAAGCACCAGCTGGTCGACGCCGGCGTCAGTGCGCTGGTGGTGGTCGACAACTTCGGCGACACCGTCGAACAGGTCATCGCCGATACGCCGGTCAAGCACGTGGTCACCACCGGCCTGGGCGACCTGCTCGGCGCCAAGGGCGCGATCGTCAACTTCGTACTGAAGTACGTCAAGAAGATGGTGCCCAACTACCACATCAAGGGCGCCGTCCGCTTCAGGCAGGCGCTCAAGCTGGGCAGCCGCCACGCGCTTCCGCCTGTCGAGATCGACCACGACGACATCGCCTTCCTGCAGTACACCGGCGGTACCACCGGCGTGGCCAAGGGCGCGATGCTGACCAACCGCAACCTGATCGCCAACATGCAGCAGGCGTCGGCGTGGCTGTCCACCTCGGGCATCGAGCCGGGCAAGGAAGTGATCATCACGGCCCTGCCGCTGTACCACATCTTCGCGTTGACCGCGAACGGCCTGGTCTTCATGAAATTCGGTGGCTGCAACCACCTGATCACCAACCCGCGCGACATGAAGGGCTTCGTCAAGGAGCTCAAGGGTACCCGCTTCACCGCCATCACCGGTGTCAACACGCTGTTCAACGGCCTGCTCAACACCCCCGGCTTCGACGAGATCGACTTCTCCTCGGTCAAGTTCACCCTGGGCGGTGGCATGGCCGTCCAACGTGCCGTGGCCGAACGCTGGAAGAAGGTCACCGGCGTGACCCTGGTCGAGGCCTACGGCCTGACCGAGACCTCGCCGGCAGCCTGCATCAATCCGCTCACCCTGCCCGAGTACAACGGCGCCATCGGCCTTCCAATCCCGTCCACCGATGCCTGCATCAAGGACGACAACGGCAACATTTTGGCGCTGGGCGAAGTGGGTGAACTGTGCATCAGGGGCCCGCAGGTGATGAAGGGCTACTGGCAGCGCCCGGAGGAAACCGCCACCGCCATCGACGCCGACGGCTGGCTGCACACCGGCGACATGGCGAAGATGGACGAACAGGGCTTCTTCTACATCGTCGACCGCAAGAAGGACATGATCCTGGTGTCCGGCTTCAACGTGTACCCGAACGAGGTCGAGGACGTCATCGCGATGATGCCCGGCGTGCTGGAAGTGGCTGCGGTCGGTGTCCCGGACGAGAAGTCCGGCGAGGTCGTGAAGGTCGTGATCGTGAAGAAGGACCCGAACCTGACCGCGGAAATGGTCAAGGAACATGCCCGGGCCAACCTGACCGGTTATAAGCACCCCAGAATCGTAGAATTCCGAAAGGAGCTGCCGAAGACCAACGTCGGCAAGATTCTCCGTCGCGAGCTGCGTGATACGCCCGCCCAGTAAGGGTTTCCGGGCAACACGACAGTACAGGGGACCCCGCCGGAGACGGCGGGGTCTTTTTGTTGCCGGAACATGGCCGGCCCGGCGCTTGCGGGCGGTTCACGACGGGTGCATAGAATCAGTCGCCGCCGCATGTTCAGCTCGCCCCCTCACTCCTCTCCGTCCGCTCTGCGGTTGGCCGGACGGTCACACGGAGAACTCCCATGTCTGCAGTACGCCCCATCATTACCCGTCCCTCGCAGCACCCTACCCTGCGTATCACCGAAGAACCCGAGCGGGACGTTTACTGGATCCATATGCACGCCAACCTGGTCAACCAGCCAGGCCGGCCGTGCTTCGCCTCGCGCCTGGTCGATGACATCGTCGACTACCAGCGCGAACTGGGCGATCGCCTCAGCGCCTCGCACGCTCTGTCACCCCATGTCGTACTTGCCTCGGACAGCGACGTGTTCAACCTGGGCGGCGATCTCGAACTGTTCTGCCGCCTGATCCGCGAGGGCGACCGCGCCCGCCTGCTCGACTATGCCCAGCGCTGCGTGCGCGGCGTGCATGCCTTCCATGCCGGCCTGGGCACCCGTGCCCACAGCATCGCCCTGGTCCAGGGCAATGCACTGGGGGGCGGCTTCGAGGCCGCACTGAGCTGCCACACCATTGTCGCTGAGGAAGGCGTGTTGATGGGCCTGCCGGAGGTGCTGTTCGACCTGTTCCCCGGCATGGGCGCCTACTCCTTCCTGTGCCAGCGGATCAGTCCGCGACTGGCGGAGAAGATCATGCTGGAAGGCAACCTCTACACCGCCAGCCAGCTGAAGGAAATGGGCCTGGTCGACATCGTGGTGCCGGTGGGCGAAGGTGTTGCCGCAGTCGAACAGGTGATCAAGGAAAGCCGACGCATCCCGCACGCCTGGGCGGCGATGCGTGAGGTCAACGAGATCGCCACCATGGTGCCGCTGCATGAAATGATGCGGATCACCGAGATCTGGGTAGACACTGCAATGCAGCTCGGCGAGAAATCCCTGCGCACCATGGATCGGCTGGTACGGGCGCAGCCCCGACGCAATGGCGACCCGGCCTGATCGTCTGGCGGGTCAGGACGGGCTGCGCTCGCTGTCGTCGCGGTGCGGTGCCCCCGCACTACGGGCAGCCAACGCATTCCTGCCGTTGCGCAGAGCGGTCGCCAGGTTGCTGAGGCGGGCGCTCCATTCACCCTTCAGCTGCCAGTCCACCATGCGCATGATTTCGCCACTGGAGGCGGCAACCTGGACAAGCCCCAGGTTGCTCGCCACGCCACGCAGCGCGTGGGCGTGCTCGCGGAAATCCTCCCACGCCTGGCGCTCGCCGCAGCCCTGCAGCTGGCCCATGCTCGCGTCGACGTCCGCCAGGCATTGGTCGATGAACTTGCGTTCGAAGCCATCGCCCATGCCCAGCGACGCCAGCTCGTCCAGCACCGCGGTATCGAGCACGCCATCGCCGACCGGCAATGCAGGCACCGACTGGATGCCGGGCTCGGCGCGGGTGTTGGCGGCGACATCGGCCAGCACTTCCAGCAGGCGGGTGGCCACCACTGGCTTGGCAAGGAAGGCGCGGGCGCCGGCCTGCTCACAACGCAGGATGGACTCGGGGGTGACGTCTGCGCTCAGCACCATGACCGGAACGTAAGGCATGCCGCTGGCCTGCATCACCCGCAACTGCTTGAGCAGATCCAGTCCGCTCATGCCGGGCATGTGCAGGTCGACGATCGCTGCGTCGTAACTGGCCTGCTCCAACGCATCGAGCACTTCGGCGCCGCCGTTGACGCAGGTGACCTTGTGGCCGGCCTTCTCCAGCAGCCGCTGCAGCACCATGCGGTTGGCCTCGTGATCGTCGGCCACCAGGACCCGCAGGCTGCGCACCCGTGCACGATGGCGCAGGAAGGGGTTGGAAAACGCGATGACATTGCCGGCTTCAGCCACCTCGGACGGAACCGCCGGGGCTGATGCGGTCTCTGCGACGTCCAGCGTGATCTCGACCCAGAACACGCTGCCGCGCGGGCTGTTCGGTACATAGCCGACCTGCCCCCCCATCGACTCGACCAGGCCCTTGGCAATGGCCGTGCCCAGGCCGGTGCCCTCATGGCGACGGGCCAGGCCGACATCACCCTGCTCGAAGGCATTGAACAGGCGCCCACGCAGCGCCACCGGCACGCCGATGCCGGTATCGACGATCTCGAATCGCAGGCGCATCCGTTGGCTGCCCGGCGCGTCCGGGCTCGACACGCGCAGATGCACGTAGCCGCTGTCGGTGAACTTGACCGCGTTGCCCATCAGGTTCAGCAGGATCTGCTGCAGATGCCCGGCATCACCCAGCAGGCGCGGCGGCACGTTGTCGTCCACCTGCACGCGATAGTCCAGCGACTTGGAGCGGGTCTGCGGGGTCAGGATCAGGTTGATCGCCTGCAGCACGTCGGCCAGTGCGAACTCGTGCGACTCCACGCGCACCTTGCCGGCTTCGATCGCGGAGATGTCCAGCACCTCTTCCACCAGCGCCAGCAGGCTGCGGGTCGAGGCCTGGATGGTGTTCAGGCACTCGCGCTGTTCGTCGTCCAGGCGGGTGGTGGCCAGTACTTCGGTCATGCCCGCCAGCCCGTTCAGCGGCGTGCGGAACTCATGGCTCATGTTGGCCAGGAAGCGGCTCTTGGCTTCGTTGGCCTGGCGCGCCTCGGCCACCGCCCGGGTCAAGGCATGCAACAGCGAATCGAAGTACAGCGGAATCGCGCCCAGGCCCAGCAGCAGGCCCCAGCCCAGATAGTCGTGGCTGCGCCAGTAGGGCGACAGCATCACCGTGCACAGGAACGCCAGGCAGCCCATGGCCGTGGCCACGCGCAGGTAGGTGCTGCCGTAGCGCATGCCGTTGCCGATCGTGACCCACAGCATCACCGCATACAGCGGTGCGGCCGGCTCGCCCTGGATCGTCATGATCCAGGCCATGCAGGTGTAGTCGGTCAGCATGCCGATCACCCGGCGCACATGCGACACGCCCGGATTGACCAGGATCGCGGCCAGCAGGCCTGCGGAAATGGTCAGCTCGAAGGCGAGGATCAGCCACGTCGCAGTCAGCGCCTCACCGCCACCGCTCAGCGAGCGCCAGCCGAGATAGCTGATGAACAGCGCCGTGATGATGATGCGGATCAGGTTCTGCGCGTGCTCGCTGTCCTCGCGCCCGGACAGGCGCTGCTTGAAGCGGGCCAGCAGCGAGCGCTTGTCGGAGCCAGTGGCGGGCGTCGTATCCATGGTCGGATGTCGCATCCTTCGGCGCAGCAGGGAGGAGCAGCACAACGGTACCGCCAACAGCCCCAGCCACAGTGAAACCGCCAGGCCCAGGTTGGCCTGCCAGTAAGGGGTCAACAGCACCGTAGTGCCGAAACTGGCCATGGCCAGCACGACGGCAGCGGCCAGGTACCACGGCCCGAAGCGCAGGCCGTTGCCCACTGTCACCCACATCACCACCCCATACACCCACGCCAGCGGCTCACCCATCTGGATCATGCCGATCGCGATCAGTCCGTAATCGGCCAGCATCCCGGCCACCCGTCGCGGGTCCGAGCGCTGCGGCCTCCACAGCAGCCAGCCGAACAGCAGCAGCGACAGGCCCAGGCCGGTCACTACCGTTGCCAGCACGCCCTGGTACTGATCCAACCGGTGCAGGCGGGCACCGGACAGCAGAACATAGATCAGGATCAGCGAGATCAGCACCACCCGCACGATCGCCTGGCCATGTTCCGAATCCGGACGCTGCGCCAGCCGACGCTTCACGCGTGCGAACAGGTCCTGCATGTCACCCACCCGGTCGCGTCGATGCCGTCGAGTGCTGGGCGCAGATGTCCATCAACTGCTGGCGGCCGCGCATCAGCGCATCCACGCAGCGTGGATCGAACAGGCGGCCACGCTGTGCGTACAGATAGGCCAGTGTGGCTTCCATGGTCCATGCTTCCTTGTACGGACGGGGTGAGATGAGTGCGTCGAAGACATCGGCGACAGCAACGATCCGCGCTTCCAGCGGGATCGCTTCGCCGACCAGGCCGTCGGGATAGCCGCTGCCGTCATAGCGCTCGTGATGGCGCAGCGCAATGAGCGCGCCCACCTGGATGAAACGGTTCTGGCTGCCACTGAGCAGCTCGTGGCCGATGCGTGGATGCCGGCGCATGATCGCCAGCTCCTCGTCATTGAGCTTGCCCTGCTTGAGCAGCACCGCGTCGGGAATGGCGATCTTGCCCATGTCATGCAGCGGTGCGGCCATCTCGATCAGGCGCACGTCGTCTTCGGGCAGGCCCAGCTGCTCGGCAATCAGCCCCGCCACGCGCGCCATGCGTTCGAGGTAGGCACTGGTGCCGGCATCACGGAACTCGATCGCCCGTGCCAATCGCGACAGGGTCTCGCGTTCGCGTTCCTCGACCTCGTGCATGCTGGCCAGCAGGCGCTGCTCCAGCGACAACGCGCGCTGCTTCACGTTCTCGGTCTGCTGGCGCAGCTGCAGCAGGTTGTAGCAGCGCGCGCGCAGTTCGCGCGGGCGGATCGGCTTGACCAGGAAGTCGATGACCCCCGCTTCCAGCGCCGCCTGCCGGATCGGCTCGTCGCCGACCACGGTGATCAGGATCACCGGGATATCGCGGTGCTTGGGCAGGCGACGGAAACGGCGGGCGAACTCCAGCCCGTCCATCTCCGGCATGCGGTAATCGAGCAGCAGCAGGTCGACCGGGTGCGCCTCGCACCAGGCCAATGCGGTCAGCGGATCGCCGAAGTCATGCACGCTCAGTTCCGGCGCGATGTCTTCGATGACGTGACGCAGCATCGTCCGCGCGGACGTCTGGTCGTCAACAATGACGATGTTCAACGCGTACTCCGCCTGGTTTCTCGACCATGCTGGATCATCAGCAGGCGAGGATACCCTGCCGCTGCGAACGCTCGCACCCTGCATCGGCCCGACTCCCGTGTCATGCGTCCCGGTTCATGATCGTCATCACATTGTGAAGCGGACTCTCCACAATGCGCACTCCCCCCGGCGCCGATCAAGCCATAACAGACGTCAAGGTAGTGCATTAACGATACGCCGAGTGCGGGAGGCGTCAATCGCGCCGTCTCATTTCGCGACGGCGCGCACAAACAGGGGTCAAAAAGACGACTTACTGCTCCGGACGCATGTACGGGAACAGCAGCACGTCACGGATCGAGCTGCTGCCGGTCAGCAGCATCACCAGGCGATCCACGCCGATGCCGAGGCCGCCGGTCGGGGCCATGCCGTACTCCAGCGCACGGATGTAGTCGGCGTCGTAGTGCATCGCCTCGTCGTCGCCGCCTTCCTTCGCGGCCACCTGGGCCTGGAAACGCTGCGCCTGGTCTTCCGGGTCGTTCAGTTCGGAGAAGCCGTTGGCCAGCTCCTTGCCGTTGACGAACAGCTCGAAGCGATCCGTGTAACCCGGGTCGTTGTCGTTGGCACGAGCCAGCGGCGAGACCTCCACCGGGTGGTCGGTGATGAAGGTCGGCTGGATCAGGGTGTGCTCGACCGTGGCCTCGAAGATCTCCAGCAGCAGCTTGCCCCAGCCGTAGGACGGCTTGACGCGGATATTCAGGCGCTCGCAATGGCGCAGCAGCGCGTCGCGGTCGGTGCAGTCGGCGACGGAAATCTCGGGGTTGTGGTGGCGCACCGCCTCGTCCATGCGCCAACGGCGGAACGCCGGGCCCAGGTCGATCTTCGCCCCGTCCCACTCGACCTCGGTGCTGCCGTTGACGGCCTTGGCCACGTCACGGATCACGCCTTCGGTCAGGTCCATGATCTCGTTGTACGTGGCGTAGGCCTCGTACAGCTCCATCATGGTGAATTCCGGGTTGTGGCGGGTGCTGACGCCTTCGTTGCGGAAGTTGCGGTTGATCTCGTAAACGCGCTCCAGGCCACCCACGGTCAGGCGCTTGAGGTACAGCTCCGGCGCCACACGCAGGTACAGGTCCAGGTCCAGCGCATTGTGGTGGGTGGTGAACGGCTTGGCCGCCGCGCCGCCGGGGATGTAATGCATCATCGGCGTCTCGACTTCCAGGAAGTCGCGGCTGTCCAGCCAGGCGCGCATGGCGCGGATGATCTTCGAGCGCTTGATGAACACCGCGCGCGATTCCGGGGTCACGATCAGGTCGACGTAGCGCTGACGATAGCGCTGCTCGACGTCGGCCAGGCCATGCCACTTGTCCGGCAGCGGGCGCAGCGACTTGGTCAGCAGGCGGATCGATTCGGCCTTGACCGACAGCTCGCCGGTCCTGGTGCGGGTCAGGCCGCCTTCGACGGCGATGATGTCGCCCACGTCCCAGCCCTTGAAGGCGGTATAGGCATCGCCCAGCACCGTGCCCTGCAGGAACAGCTGGATGCGGCCGGACTCGTCCTGGATCTGGGCGAAACTGGCCTTGCCCATGATGCGCTTGGCCATCAGGCGGCCGGCCATCTTCACCTGGCGGCCATTGCCTTCCAGCGCCTCGGCGGTCCACTGCTCGGCATCGGCGAACTCTTCCTGCAGGCGGCCGGCGAAGTCCTCGCGACGGAAATCGTTCGGATACGCGATGCCCTGCCCACGCAGCGCTTTGAGTTTCTCACGGCGCTCGGCGATCAACTTGTTTTCGTCGACGGGGGGGTATCGGTAGCTTCGCTCATGGATCTGCGGGAATCGTGTAGTGAGGGGGATGCAGCGCCCGGCACAGCCGGTTGCCCAGCATACCAAAACCGCCCTGCCCCAGCCGGGAGAGGGGTCAGATCCCCCTGCTGCGCAAAGGAATCTGACCGCCTCCGGGACCCTGCCTGGCCCTGGATGTCTACCTGTTGCCGGGGAAGGCCTGCCGCAACTCATCCACCAGCACCCGCTGGTTCTCCGAATAGTCCACCGGCACCGACACCAGGTGCACCCCACCCTCGTTGAAGGCCGCCTCCAGCGTCGGGATGAACTGCTCGATGGCGGTCACCTCGTGGCCCTTGCAGCCGTAGGCTTCCGCGTACTTCACGAAATCCGGGTTGCTGAAGGTCATGCCGTAGTCGGTGAAGCCATCCACCGCCTGCTTCCAGCGGATCATGCCGTAGGCACCGTCGTTGAGGATCAGCACCACCAGGTTCAGGCCCAGCCGGCGCGCCGTCTCCAGCTCCTGGCTGTTCATCATGAAGCCGCCGTCGCCGCACACCGCCAGCACCCGTCGTTGCGGGTACAGGATCGAGGCCATGATCGCCGACGGCAGGCCCGCGCCCATGGTCGCCAGCGCGTTGTCCAGCAGCAATGTGTTGGCCACCTGGGTGCGGTAGTTGCGCGCAAACCAGATCTTGTACATGCCGTTGTCCAGCGCCACGATGCCGTCCGGCGGCATCACCTGGCGCACGTCGTGCACCAGTCGTTGCGGGGTGAAACCAGCGTCCTCGGCGCGATCGGCAAGGTGCTCGAGGATGGTCGCGCGCAGCGGCAGCAGCGCATCGGCATGGGGCACCGCGCCTTCGATGCGGTCGGCCAGTTGGGTCAGCGAACGGCCGATGTCACCGATCACTTCCACCTGCGGGAAGTACACCTGCTCCACCGCCGCCTGCGAGTAGCCGATATGGATCACGGTCGGCCCGCCTGGACGCATCACGAATGGCGGCTTTTCGGTGACCTCATGGCCGATGGTCACGATCACGTCGGCCTGGTCGATGGCCATGTGCACGTAGTCGCGTTCGGTCAGCGCCGCGGTACCCATGTACAGGCCCGAGCCGCCGGCCACCGCACCCTTGCCCATCTGCGTGGTGAAGAACGGGATGCCGGCGCGCAGCACGAACGCGGACAGCGCGTCGCTGGACTGCGGCCGCGAGGCCGCCGAAGCGATCATCAGCAGCGGGCGCTTGGCGCTGCGGATGATCTCCGCGGCGCGGTCCAGCGCCTCGGGGCTGGCAATCGGCCGCTCCACCGCATGCGGCGGAATCAGCGACACCCCTTCTACTTCATCGGCGGCGATATCCTCGGGCAGCTCCAGCAACACCGGGCCCGGGCGCTCCTCCTGGGCCACACGGAACGCTTCGCGGACGATGGTCGGGATGGTGCGCGCCGAGACGATCTGCCGCGCCTGCTTGGTCAGCGGCTTCATCGTGCTGACGATGTCGACGATCTGGAAGCGCGCCTGCTTGCTGGCGACGATGCCCTTCTGGCCGGTGATCATGATCACCGGCCACGCGCCAAGGAGCGCATAGGCGGCACCGGTGGTGAAGTTGAGCGCGCCCGGGCCGAGCGTGGCCAGGCACACGCCCGGCTTGCCGGTGAGGCGGCCGTAGGTAGCGGCCATGAACACCGCCGCCTGCTCGTGGCGGGTGATGACCAGCTCGATGCTGGAATGGCGCAGCGACTCGACCACGTCGAGGTTCTCTTCGCCGGGGATGCCGAAAATACGCTCGACGCCTTCGTTCTCAAGCGCGGCGACGAGCAGGTCTGAACCCTTGGACATTGGAATGCCGTCCTTTTCGCTGGACTGGTGATGGATCGTTGCAGGAAGGTTGGAAGCAACGCGTCAATGCTTGTCGAACCACACGGTCTGCGCGTTGACGAACTCGCGGATGCCGAAGTGCGACAGCTCGCGGCCGAAACCGCTCTTCTTCACGCCACCGATCGGCACGCGCGGATCGGACGCGGAGAACCCGTTGACGAACACGCCTCCGGTCTGCAGCCGGCGCGCCAGCTGCATGGCCCGTGCACGATCGCCGGTCCACAGGTTGCCGCTGAGGCCGAACTCACTCTGGTTGGCCAGTTCCACCGCATGGTCGGCATCGCGGGCGCGGCTGATCGAGGCCACCGGCCCGAACGTCTCCGTATCAAAGGCCTGCATGCCCGGCTCCACGTCGGCCAGCACGGTGGGGGCGTAGAACGCGCCCGGGCGATCCAGCTGATGGCCACCGACGAGCAGCTTCGCGCCGGCCTCCACCGAGGCACGCACCTGCGCATCCAGCTGCTCCAGCAGGTCCTGGCGTGCCATCGGCCCGATGCGGTTGACTGCCTCGCGGCCATCGCCGATCGTCAGTGCCTGCACCTTCTGGCAGAACTGCGCGACGAAGCGGTCGTACACCGCGTCTTCAACGATGATGCGCTTGCCGGCAATGCAGACCTGCCCGGTATTCTGGAAGCGCGAGGCCACCGCCGCCTCCACGGCAGCGTCCAGATCGGCATCGGCCAACACGATGAACGGATCCGAGCCCCCCAGCTCCAGTACCACCTTCTTCAGCGCCTGCCCGGCCTGGGCGGCGATGCTGCGGCCGGCGGCCACGCTGCCGGTCAGGGTGACTGCCGCAATGCGGTCATCGGCAATCGCGCGGCTGGTGCCCTCGCGGCTGATGTTGGCGGCGATGAAGGTGCCTTCCGGCAGCCCCGCGTCGCGCCAGGCGGCGTCGAGCAGCTGCGCGGTACCGACGATGTTCTCGGCCGGCTTCAGCAGGAAGCCGTTGCCACCCATCAGGATCGGCACCGCCGCGCGCATCACCTGCCAGTACGGGAAATTCCACGGCATGATGCCCAGCACCACGCCCAGCGGCAGGTAGGATACATAAGCCTTGTCATCGGGCACCTGGGTGGGTTCGTCACGCAGGAACTGCGCACCGTGGTCGGCGTACCAGTCGCACAGCACGGCGCACTTCTCGATCTCGGCTAGTGCTTCGGCCTGGACCTTGCCCATTTCGGCAGTGGCCAGCGCGGCCAGCTTTTCACGGTCACGCCGCAGTACGGCGGCCATCGCACGCAGCACTGTGGCCCGCTGCTCGAAGCTGCTGGCGCTCCAGGCGGCGAAGCCGGCCTGGCCACGCTCGAGGATCGCATCCAGTTCGGCATCGGTGGCGAAGGGATGGCTGGCGATCTGCTGGCCGGTAGCCGGATCGCGGGAAATGGCGGTGGTGGGGGCAGCGGACATGCAGGGCTCCTGGTGTCTCGACAACGGGCGGTGGCCCGTCTCCTGCACAGGAATGTGGACCCGATTGGCGGAGGCAACAAGGCGTCTGCTTATCCTGTGACCTGCACTTACCTGCCTGAATGGGGATAGGTGCCGGCAGGGCTGCGCCCTGCACCGCAGAGGCCAGGGCAACGTCAAGGTCAAAGGCCTGCATTCCGTGGGATGGCGGGGTGGGTCCGGTTGCGGGGGACGGCGTGAATACGTCCATGTAGCCTCGGTCGCGCCATCCATGGCGCTCACGCCCCCGCAACCGGACCCACCCCGCCTTCGACAGTTTTCCGCGATCTGTCGGAAATACTTTTTGGGGTCAGATCCGTTTTCCTATGGAAAACGGATCTGACCCCCGGAATTTCATTCGATATCTGACAGATGTGTCGACCAAGGTCGACACCTACCTACAGCCACGTGAACCTGTCGAAGGTGGGGCGGTGTCGGAGTGCGGGGTGTCAGCCGCATGGATGCGGCTGCCAAGCCCCCAGGGACGGGTTTACGGCGTCCCCGCACTCCGACACCGCCCCGCCATCCCACGGAATGCCCGCTCTTGCTGTTGCTGTTGCTGTCGCTTCGGCCTCTGCTGGTGCAGGGCTGCAAGCCCTGCCGAACACCCCCTACTTCCGCGGCAGGTAAGTCACCAGGGAAAGATCGTGCCGGCTCTCCGGCACCAGCGCCACGTACTGCAGGTCCAGCAACCCCCGCGTGGGATGGTTCAGCTTCTTCGCACCCTCATCGAACCGGCGCACATCGTGCTCCGGCCACCACTGGCGGAACTCCTCGCTGTGCGCGGCGATGTCCTCCACCAGCGCCAGGAACGGGGCCTTGTCCGGGGCCTGCGCCATCGCCGCACGGAAGCCTGCCAGCAGGCCGCGGGTCATTTCTTCCCAGTTGAGGATCAGCGTGCGGTACGGCGGGTACAGAAACATCAGCCGCAGCGTATTGCGCTCGTGCGGCGCCAACTGGCTGTAGTCCACGAACAGATCGGCGATGGCCGGGTTCCAGGCCAGGATATCGAAGCGGGTGTTGCGCACATAGGCCGGGATCGGCTGCATCGCCTCCACCAGCTGGCGCAAGCCGTCGGTCACGCTCTCGTCCGGTGATTCCAGCGGCACGCCGTAGCCGGACAGCGCGAACGCGTAGGCGCGCTCGTCGTCGCTCATGCGCAGCACCTGCGCCAGCCGCTCCAGCACCTCGGGCGAGGCGCGCACTTCACGGCCCTGCTCGATCCAGGTGTACCAGCTGACACTGACCCCGATCGCCAGCGCGACTTCCTCGCGTTTCAGGCCCGGGGTACGCCGGCGCCCGGCCGGCAGGCCGAGCGTGGCGGGGTCGACACGGGCGCGGCAGGCCTTGAGGAAGCCGCCCAGTTCCTTGCGTTCACTTTCGCTGCGCATCATGGCCCTCCGTTGCGGAAGGCGATGCTATCCGCGCAGGCGCGTCGATCAGGCATCGACGCGCTTGGAGCCCACGGCCAGGCCCGCCTTCAGGCTGGCCTCGACGAACTCGTCCAGGTCGCCGTCGAGCACCTTCTGCGTATCCGAGCGCTCGATGCCGGTACGCAGGTCCTTGATACGGCTCTGGTCGAGCACGTAGTTGCGGATCTGGCTGCCCCAGCCGATGTCGGACTTGGTGGCTTCCACCGCGTCCTTCTCGGCGTTGCGCTTCTGGATCTCCAGCTCGTACAGCTTGGCGGCCAGCATCTTCATCGCGTTGTCGCGGTTCTGGTGCTGGCTGCGGCCGGTCTGGCAGGCCACGACGATGTTGGTCGGGATGTGGGTGATGCGCACCGCCGACTCGGTCTTGTTCACGTGCTGGCCACCGGCACCGGACGAACGGTACACGTCGGTACGCAGGTCGGCCGGGTTGATGGTGATGTCGATGTTGTCGTCGATTTCCGGCGACACGAACACCGAGGTGAAGCTGGTGTGGCGGCGGTTGTCCGAGTCGAACGGCGACTTGCGCACCAGGCGGTGCACGCCGGTCTCGGTCTTCAGCCAGCCATAGGCATAGTCGCCTTCCACGCGCAGCGTGGCCGACTTGATACCGGCGACGTCGCCACCGGACACTTCCATCAGTTCGGTCTTCCAGCCGCGTGACTCGCACCAGCGCAGGTACATGCGCAGCAGGATCTCGGCCCAGTCCTGGGCTTCGGTGCCGCCGGCACCGGCCTGGATGTCGACGAACGCCGCCGCATTGTCCATCTCGCCGGAGAACATGCGCTGGAACTCCAGCTTCTCCACGTGGGCCTGGTGCTTGTCCAGGTCGGCGACCACGGCCAGGGCGGTGTCCTCGTCCTGCTCGGACTCGGCCAGCTCCAGCAGCTCGGTGGCATCGTTCAGGCCATCGAGCACCGAGGCGATGCCGCCCACGGTCTTTTCCAGGCTGGAACGTTCGCGGCCCAGGTTCTGGGCGTACTCGGCGTTGTTCCAGACGTCGGGGCTTTCCAGCTCCCGCGTTACTTCTTCAAGACGCTCTTTCTTGGCGTCGTAGTCAAAGATACCCCCGAAGCGACAGCACGCGATCGGTCAGATCGGTGATGCGCTGGCGGACAGGATTCAGTTCGATCATGTCGGCGGTTATGCATTCAAAAGATGACTGGTAATGATACCGCAGGCCGTGGGCGCCCGGAATGAGGGCCTGGGCCTGCGCCGGGGAGCCTCGAGCGTGATGTGTCGGCGCTGCATTCAGGCAGGCGGTACCCGCCTTGGCGCGGGGAGCCGGCCAGGCTGCAGCCGACCCCACACAGGGCCTCCTTGCCCCAGAGCGGCGTCGACGAGGGTCTTCCTTGGTCCACCCTCGGACGGCCACTTGGGGCAGTTGACTATTTAACCTCGAACTCGCCCACCAGCACGGTCTCGGCGCGGTCCTTCAGTCGCATCGTCACCATCTGATCCTTCTGCTTTGCCGTGCCCCAATGGGTGGTCAGACGCAGCATCAGTGTCGTCGCGCCGGTGACCAGTTGCTGGCGGCTGCCAAAGTAGTTCGCCTCCACCTTGTACTTGCCCGGCTTGGCGTTGCGCAGCGAGAACTGCTCGGGACCATAGCCGCCGGTGAAGTCCTGCGACATCTGCCCGCCCTGGTAGGTCAGGCGGTTGCCGTAGTAGGCGCGCTCGCCGTTCGGGTCGGTCACCCACAGGTCCATGTCGCTGTTGTCGGCATCCCAGGAAAGCACCACGCGCAGGTCCAGCGGCATTGCCTGCAGCAGGCGCGGGTCGATGCTGGTGGTATCCAGCCGGGGCGTGCTGCGGGCCACCAGATTGGTCAGTTCATCCAAGGCGATCAGGGCGATGCCATCGAAGCGGCTGTCCCACGGCCGCACCACCACCTGGTACAGCGGCGCCAGCGCCTGCTGCGGCTTGCCGGCCGCCGCCAGTGCCAGGCCGAGATCGCGGAAGCTCTGCGGTTCTTCCTGGCCCATCGCCAGCACCTGCTCGAACACCGGCACCGCCAGCGCGGGGGCATCGGCCTGCATCAGCCGATAGCCGAGCACGCGCAGCAGGTGGCGATTGTCCAGGTCCATCTCGGCCAGGTTCGACAACACACGCAGCGCCAGGTCGCGCTGACCCTGCGCCAGCAGCAGGTCGGCCACATCAAGGAAGAAGGCGCTGCTGTCGGCGTGGGCATCGCGCTCGGCCAGGTAGCGGTCATACAGTTGCGACGGCGGGCCCTGGCGCAGGCGCCGGGCGATGGCCGAGTCTGGCTGCCAGGCCGCCAGCTGGATGCCGAGCTCGCCCTCGTTGGCGGCAGCGGGCGCAGCGACACGGCCACCCGTGACCGTGATTGAATCCAGGGCCTTGTTCGATACAGGCGCCGAGCGACGTGCACGCGCGCTGCTGGCTTCCATGCGCTGCTCGGCGGCGGCCATCGGGGCCTGGGCGGGCGGTGCCGCAGGGGCCGGCGCGGCGAGCATCGCCACCGGCGCCGATTCCATCGCGTAGTCCGCAGAGGCGACTTCCAGTGCCCCGCCCTTCGGCTGCGGCGGCATTCCCTTCGGCCAGCTACGGTTCCACCACTGCTGGCGCTCCTTCCAGTGTGCCGCCACTTCATCCAGACGCTGGCGATCAGCAGCGGCGCGGTCTGTCACCTGCCGTGCGAACCGCGCGTCGTAGTCCGCGCGCAGCTTGCCGGACGGACGGATGGCATGACGCAGGTAATCCTCCAGCGTCTCCAGCACGATCAGCGAGGTGTCCGGCCCGACCAGGCCAAACTGCTGCGACAGGCGCTGCATGGCCTCGCGGTTGCCGCGGCGGTCGACGGCCAGTTGCTGCAGGCGCGCCTGTGCCCACGAACCGGCCAGCAGTTCACCGTCCTTGCTCTTCTGCGTCGCTGGCAGCGCTTCCCACTCACCGTCGCCAACGCGCACCCGCATCGGCACACCGTCGGCTGCCAGTTGTGCGTGCAGCCACAGCCAGCCGTCGGCTTCACTGCGCCGATCGATCACTACATCCTGCACGCCGCGTCCCGCATCGACCTGCACATCCAGCGGCGATGCCAGCAACGCGTGCGCCGCCGCATCGACATCCTTGCCCAGCGCGACGAAGCGACCGCCATGCGCCTCACTCCAACCCCGCAGTCGCACGGCATCGGTGCGCGCGCCGGCGCTGCTGACCGCAAACAGGCGTTGATCCGGCGCCATCGCCGGCAGCTGTTCCGGCCCATAGGTCAGCAGGCCATCGCTGACCAGCAGGTATTCCTTCACGCCCGGCTGCGGCTGCCACTGTGCCAGCGCGCTGGCACCGTCCGGGCGCACGGCCTGCAGGGCTGCGCGCAGTTCACTCCAGTTGCCGGCGCGGATGCGGAAGCGACGCACCGGCTCGGCGCGATCGCGCAGCACGGTCAAGGCCACGGTGCCGTCGCGCAGCGCAGCGAAATAGCGATCCAGCAGGGCGAACTCACGTGTGTGATCGCGCTGGCCCGCCGAACCGGAGCCATCCCACAGCAGGCCGATTTCGCTCGGCAGTTTGCGCGGCGTGCTGCTGGCCGCCACCGGCAGCTGCGCCAGCAGATAGTGGCCATCCTGCCAGTGCGCCACCTGCACCTGTGCCTGGCGGGTCGCCGGCAGATCCCACTGCAGCTGCTTCGGCAGCTGCGCCCCCTTGCCCTGCCACTGCAGCTGGCCCGCGCTGATGCGGAATGGCGCCGTACCCGCGGTGGCCGTGACGGGGGCCTGCAGTTTCAGCTCAACCGAGGCTGCACCGGCGGCAAACTGCAGCGGCAGCGTCCACTGCCAGCCCTGGCCGGCGAAGGCCAACGACTCGCGGATCACCAGCTGCACGCGCCGGCTGCCGCCGGCCGGCAGCGGATAGATGCGCAGCCGGAACTGGTTGCCGGCGGTCTGTTCCAGCAGCCCCGGGTCGACGCCACGACGGGCGATCTCCTCGAACACCTGGCGGCCGCGGTCCTTGGGCACCGGCACCGCGTCACGCATCTCGCCGTTGATATCCAGCGCGAAGCCGCTGATCTGCTGGCCATCGGCCAGCGGTAACTGCAGCTCGCCCTCCAGTACCCGCCGGTTGGGGTTGTGGAATTCCAGCGTGATCCGGGTCTGGGCGATGCCGGCCTGGACTTCGCCTTCGATGCGGGCGTGTCGCAGCTGCACCGCCTGCTCGGCGGCCGGGGCAATTAGCAGAGGCATGCTGGCCTGCGGCCGGGAGATCGGCGGCGACTGCGCGCCAGCGGGCCAGGCCGCGAGGGCCAGCAACAACACAGTGCAGCAACGGACGAAGACCATGAGCGGACTCCAGTGGGATCGTAAACCTTTGAACGCACCAGCAACCGTAATGGGGTTGGCGCCCCCAAAAAGGGGACGGAGGGGATTAAGTCGCAAGTGGCAAACGAGGCACAAGCGACTTAATCCCCTCCGTCCCCTTTTTCTATGCGGGCAGGCAGTGCTCCACGATCAGCTGGATGGCGCTGCCGCCACGGTAGTCATCGCAGGCCAGCCGGTAGGCCAGGTGGACGTGACGTGATGGCGCGTTGCCGTGCCAGCCGCCAAAATGGATGGCGTTGATCGTGCCGGGTACGCCCGGCAGGCGCAGCTCCAGCTTGAGGTGGCGCTCCTTCAGCACGCGCCAGTTGGCCACTTCGAAGTGGCCGTCGAACAACGGTTCGGGGAAGCCCTGGCCCCAAGGTCCGGCCAAGCGCAACGCGTCGGCGTGGCGATGGTCCAGCTCGTCCGCGGCCAGCTCGCCGTCACTGAGCACCTGCTGCTGCAGTGCCGCCGGATCGAGCATTTCCAGCACCACCGCGACGAAGGCGGCCTTGAAGTCATCGACGTGGTCACGCCGCAGGCTGAGGCCGGCCGCCATGGCGTGGCCACCGAAGCGTTCGATCAGGCCCGGATGGCGCGCATCGACCAGCGCCAGGGCGTCACGGATGTGCAGGCCGGGAATGGAGCGCGCCGAGCCTCGCAGGGTGTCGGCGCCGGGTTCGGCCGGGGCGAAGGCGATCACCGGGCGATGCAGGCGATCCTTCATCTTCGATGCGACCAGGCCGACCACACCCGGATGCCAGTCAGCATCGAACAGGCAGGCCGCGACCGGTCGCTGACCGGCCATGTCCAGCACCACGCGGGTCAACGCCTGCTCGGCGTCGTCAGTCATCGACTGCTGGACGGCGCGCCGTTCCGAGTTGATCTGCTCCAGCGTCTGCGCGATCTCGCGTGCCTGGCGCGGGTCTTCGGTCAGCAACAGCGCGATGCCCAGCGCCATGTCTTCCAGCCGGCCCGCCGCGTTCAGGCGTGGGCCGAGTGCGAAGCCGATGTCGGTGGCGGTCAGCCGCGCCGCATCACGGCCGCTGGCTTCGATCAGCGCTCGGAGGCCGACGCAGCCCTGCCCCGCGCGCAGACGGCGCAGGCCCGCGCTGACCAGTGCCCGGTTGTTCGGATCCAGCGCCACCAGGTCGGCAACGGTGCCGACCGCCACCAGGTCCAGCAGCGTGGTCAGGTCCGGCCCCTTGCCATCGGCAAAAACGCCGGCCTCGCGCATCTGCCGGCGCAGCGCCATCAACACATAGAAGATCACGCCGACACCGGCCAACGACTTGCTGGGGAAAGCGTCGCCGTCGAGATTTGGATCGACGATGACATCGGCCGGCGGCAGCTGCGGCCCGGGAAGGTGATGGTCGGTGACCAGCACCTGCCAGCCGCGTGCCTTGGCCGCGGTCACGCCCGCATGGCAGGCGATGCCGTGATCGACCGTGACCAGCAGGTCCGGCTGCAGCGCGGCCAGCTCTTCCACCAGCGACGGTGACAGGCCATAGCCATGCACCATGCGGTTCGGCACCGCGTGGAAGACGTGTTGCGCACCGAGCATGCGCAAGCCGCGCACGCCGACCGCACAGGCGGTGGCGCCATCGCAATCGAAATCGCCGACCACCAGGATGCGCTTGTCGTTGGCGATGGCCTCGATCAGCAGACCCACCGCATCATCGATGCCGGTCAGCAGCTCAGGCGCGTGCAGATTGCCCAGCTTCGGCTGCGCCAACTCCGGTGTACCTGCGCCACGGCTGGCATAGAGACGCGCCAGCAGCGGCAGCGTGCCCTCCGGCCAACTGCCGGGTACGACCGCATCGCGGCGGCGGATCATCGGCGTATCAGAGGCGGGCTGCACAGCATCGGCGGCAAGGGACATCGGCATCGCCGGTTACGAAAGACCTGCACATCATAACGTGCACCACTCTGCCAGTCGGCTGCCGCTGCTGACGAGGCACCTTGGCTCTTCGGCCAGCAGCATTTGGATTTCACGACCGCATCTTCCATGCTTGCCTGCCCTTGAACGGACTTCCATCCATGATCCGCACCCTGCTGACCGCGCTGATGGCACTCACCGTGGCCCGGGCCGCCCACTCCGCCACGCCTGAGCCCAGGCCCGGGGTCGAATTCGAACACAACGACTGGTCGCTGGCTTGTGACAACACCCGCACCTGTCGCGCCGCCGGCTACAGTCCGGAACAACCCGGCAACCTGCTCAGCCTCATGCTGGAGCGCGCCGGCGGCCCGGGTACGAAGGTGCTCGCGCGGCTGCGAAATGGCGAGAATGGCGAAAGCCCGACGCCGACCGGGGCGCTGCGCCTGCGCCTGAACGGCAAGGACCTGGGCCCGGTGCGCGACACGGGCGACGGGGAAAAAGTGTTATTGCAGCAGGCACAGACCAATGCACTGGTCGCCGCACTGCCGCGCCAGGCACGCATCGAGATCATCGACGGCAAGGGCAAGGCGTGGCCGATCTCCGACAGCGGTGCAGCAGCCGTACTGCTGAAGATGGACGAGGCCCAGGGCCGGCTGGGAACGCCCGGTGCGCTGGTACGGCGTGGCGACAGGCCCGAAGCATGCGTGCCTGCGGCGTTGCCGGTGCCAGTGATCGTGCGCGGCACGCTGGTGGCATCGCGCGCCTCGGACGCGGCACTGGCCAAGGCACCGGGCCTGCGCAAGGCGCTGATCGCCAGCCTGCCGAAGCCGGATGAGTGCGGCCGCCTGAGCGAGGGCGGGACGGACGAGATCGAGATCCAGCGACTGGACGCCCGGCATGTGCTGGCAAGCACCAGCTGCTTCGTGGGTGCCTACAACATGAGCAACGCCTACTGGGTGGTGCGAGACAGATCGCCGTACCAGGCGATCTTTGTCACCAACCTGGCCGAAGATTTTGACCGCGATGACGCTACGCTGCGAGGCCGCTCCCGAGGCCGCGGTGTCGGCGATTGCATCTCCGCCAATGACTGGGTGTGGGACGGGGAGCGCTTCGTGAAGAGCAGCGATTTCACGACGGGCCAGTGCCGCAATATGCTCGGCGGGCACTGGACACTGCCGACGGTGGTCAGCGAGGTCCGTTGAGGCGCCGCTACCTGCGATAGTGCCGCCCGCTGGTCGGCAACCCCGACAAACCCTGGGGGTCAGCGCCGTTTTCCGATGGAAAACGGATCCGACCCCGATCGGTCGACCCCGATCAATCGTGAAGCTGGCGCGGCTTCTTCCAGAACTGCCAGCGCTGGCCGCGGTCCAGCTGGAACTGCAGGCCGTCCTCGAAATCCAGCACCAGCTGCTGCAGCTCGCCACGCTTGAGCGCGGCCAGCAGCGGCCGGATCGCATCATTGCCGAGCTGCTGCAGCGAACGCAGCTGGCGCAGATCAACCAGTGCATCCACCGCCTGCTCGCCATCCACGGCTACGCCAGCCGCAAGAGCCAGGCCCTGCAGCAGCGCGTCGCGGCTGCGCACCTGTGCGTGCGGCGTGCTGACCGACACCGGCATCACGCCACCACCCCAGAACCACAGCGAATTGATTGGCTGTTGTCCCTGCGCGGCGCGCTGCTGGTTCCAGGAATGGTTATGCAGCAGTACCTGCGCTTCGGTCATCAGCGCCCGCCAACGGCGGCCACCCTCGCCTTCCGGCAGGTGCGAGAACAGATCATCGCCCAGCACCTCGTCCGGACTGTCGAAGTCCGGCAGGGCCAGGTCGATCGGCAGGCGCAGGTACCAGCGCGAAGGGTCCGGTGCGTCGAGCACGAATCCGGCATCGGCGAACAAGGGTTGCAGCACCGGCAGCAACGCCAGGCAGTCGGCCAGGGTCGGCCGCAGCGTTTCGCCGTAGGCCATCATCCGCGCGCCATGCATGTCCGGCACCATGCAGGCCGGATCGGCACGCAGCCAGCTGGCGCCAGCGGCATCGCCGACGTCGCGCTGACGGGTCAACGCGGCCACCGGCCAGTGCGGCGCGGCCACCGTGAAATGGCGCGTCAGCTGCGCGCGTTCACCCGGTGCGACCTGCACCGTCGTGGCGCGGCCAAGCGCGCGCGCCACATCGTCCGGCAGCGCAGCCGCGGCAAAGCGGCTGCGTGCCGGCAACAGCAGGGTCGCCGTTGCCACCGGGTCAGTCCACGTAGCTGACGCTGACGATCTCGTACTCGCGTTGGCCGGCCGGGGCGTCGATCACGATCGAATCACCTTCCAGCTTGCCGATCATCGCGCGCGCCACCGGCGAGGAAATCGCGATCAGGCCCTGCTTGATGTCCGCCTCCAGGTCACCGACGATCTGGTACTTCTTCTCTTCGTCGGTTTCCACGTCGGCCAGGGTCACGCTGGCGCCGAACACCACCTTGGAGCCGGCATTGAGCTTGCTCACGTCGATGATCTCGGCGTGCGACAGCTCGCCTTCCAGCTGCTTGATGCGGCCTTCGATGAAGCCCTGTTCCTCGCGCGCGGCGTGGTACTCGGCGTTCTCCTTCAGGTCGCCATGCTCGCGCGCTTCGGCGATGGCGGCGATCACCTTCGGGCGCTTGACCGACTTCAGGTGATCCAGTTCGTCGCGCAGCTTCTGCGCGCCCTTCATGGTGATGGGGGCTCTCATGCATTCAACTCCTTGTGCAGCTCCTGCAGCGACCAGACGGGGCCGGTGCCGCGGAATTCCAGTGAATCCACCAGCGCCTTGGCGCCGGCAATGGTGGTCGAGTAGGTGACGCGATGCTGCAGCGCCTCGCGACGGATCGAGAACGAGTCGTTGATCGCCGAACGACCTTCGGTCGTGTTGACGATGTAGACGATCTCGCCGTTCTTGATCGAGTCGACGATGTGCGGACGGCCTTCGACCACCTTATTGATGATCTCGCAGTCCATGCCGTGCTGCTGCAGCCACGCGGCGGTGCCACGGGTGGCGACCAGGCTGTAGCCACGCGCCAGCAGCGCCTTGGCCACCGGCAGCACGCGCTTCTTGTCCGGATCACGCACCGACACGAAGGCCTTGCCAACCGGCGGTGCCTTGATGCCACCCGCTTCCTGCGCACGCGCAAAGGCGGCGTTGAAGCTGCGGCCCACGCCCATCACCTCACCGGTGGAGCGCATCTCCGGCCCGAGGATCGGGTCAACGCCCTGGAACTTGGCGAACGGGAAGATCGCTTCCTTCACCGAGTAGTAGTCCGGCACGATTTCCTTGGTCGCGCCCTGCTCGGCCAGCGTCTTGCCGGCCATGCAGCGGGCGGCGATCTTGGCCAGCGGCATGCCGGTGGCCTTGGACACGAACGGCACGGTGCGCGAGGCACGCGGGTTCACTTCCAGCAGGTAGATGGTGTCGGCACCTTCGTCGCTGGTCTGGATAGCGAACTGGGTGTTCATCAGGCCGACCACGTTCAGGGCCTTGGCCAGCTCCACCACCTGGCGGCGCAGCTCGGCCTGGGTTTCAGCCGACAGCGAGTACGGCGGCAGCGAGCACGAGGAATCGCCCGAGTGCACGCCGGCTTCTTCGATGTGCTCCATCACGCCGCCGATCAGGACGTTGCCCTGGGCATCGGCAATGATGTCGACGTCGCACTCGACGGCGTTGTCGAGGAAGCGGTCCAGCAGCACCGGCGAATCGTTGGACACCTTGACCGCATCGCGCACGTAGCGGGCCAGGTCGGCTTCACCGTAGACGATTTCCATCGCACGGCCGCCCAGCACGTAGCTCGGGCGCACCACCAGCGGGTAACCGATCTCGCGGGCCAGCAGCAGCGCTTCCTGGTCGTTGCGGGCGATGCGGTTCGGCGGCTGCTTCAGGCCCAGCGTGTCGACCAGCTGCTGGAAGCGCTCGCGGTCTTCGGCCAGGTCGATGGAATCCGGGCTGGTGCCGATCACCGGCACGCCATTGGCTTCCAGCGCGCGCGCCAGCTTCAGCGGGGTCTGGCCGCCGTACTGCACGATCACGCCCTTCGGCTGTTCCAGTTCGACGATTTCCAGCACGTCTTCCAGGGTCAGCGGTTCGAAGTACAGGCGGTCGGAGGTGTCGTAGTCGGTCGACACGGTTTCCGGGTTGCAGTTGACCATGATGGTTTCATAACCATCCTCGCGCAGCGCCAGTGCCGCGTGCACGCAGCAGTAGTCGAACTCGATGCCTTGGCCGATGCGGTTCGGACCACCGCCCAAGATCATGATCTTGTCGCGGTTGCTCGGCGCGGCCTCGCACTCGTCCTCGTAGGTCGAGTAGAGGTAGGCGGTACCGGTGGAGAACTCGCCGGCACAGGAGTCCACGCGCTTGTAGACCGGTCGCACCTTGTGCGCACGACGCAGCGCGCGGATGGCGGCTTCATTGGTGCCGGTCAGCTGCGCCAGCCGCGCATCGGAGAAGCCAGCACGCTTCAGCTTGCGCAGGCGTGCGGCGTCCAGCGCGTCGATGCCACCGGCAGCGACTTCGCCTTCTGCAGCGATGATTTCCTCGATCTGGTCCAGGAACCAGTGGTCGATGAACGACAGTGCGTAGATCTCTTCCACGCTCATGCCGGCGCGGAATGCATCGGCAACGAAGAACAGGCGCTCCGGACCCGGTGCCTTCAGTTCGCGGCGCAAGGTCTGCAGGTCGTCTTCGTTGCCCAGGTCCAGGCCGGTCGGGTCGAAGCCGACCTTGCCGGTTTCCAGACCACGCAGGGCCTTCTGCACCGACTCCTGGAAGGTGCGGCCCATCGCCATCACCTCGCCCACCGACTTCATCTGGGTGGTCAGGCGGGCGTCGGCGGCCGGGAACTTCTCGAAGGCGAAGCGCGGGATCTTGGTGACCACGTAGTCGATCGACGGCTCGAACGAGGCCGGGGTCAGGCCGCCGGTGATCTCGTTCTTCAGTTCGTCCAGGGTGTAACCCACGGCCAGCTTGGCGGCGACCTTGGCGATCGGGAAGCCGGTGGCCTTGGACGCCAGCGCCGAGGAACGCGACACGCGCGGGTTCATCTCAATGACGACCACGCGGCCGGTCTTCGGGTTGATGCCGAACTGCACGTTCGAGCCACCGGTATCGACGCCGATCTTGCGCAGCACGGCGATGGAGGCATCGCGCAGGCGCTGGTATTCCTTGTCGGTCAGGGTCTGCGCCGGGGCCACGGTGATCGAGTCGCCGGTGTGCACGCCCATCGGGTCCAGGTTTTCGATCGAGCAGACGATGATGCAGTTGTCCGCAGTGTCGCGGACCACTTCCATCTCGAACTCCTTCCAGCCCAGCACCGACTCTTCCACCAGCACCTCGGTGGTCGGCGACAGTTCCAGGCCGCGGCTGACGATCTCGACCAGCTCTTCGCGGTTGTAGGCGATGCCGCCACCGCTGCCGCCCAGGGTGAAGCTGGGGCGGATGATGGTCGGGTAGCCGACGCGGGTCTGGATCTCCAGCGCTTCGTCCAGGGTGTGGGCGACGGCGGCGGTCGGGCATTCCAGGCCGATCTCACCCATGGCCACGCGGAACAGCTCGCGGTCTTCGGCCATGCGGATCGCTTCGCGCTTGGCGCCGATCAGTTCGACGTTGTACTTCTCCAGCACGCCGTTGTCGGCCAGGTCCAGCGCGCAGTTCAGCGCGGTCTGGCCACCCATGGTCGGCAGCAGCGCATCGGGCTTTTCCTTGGCGATGATCTTCTCGACCGTCTGCCAGTTGATCGGCTCGATGTAGACGGCGTCGGCCATCTCCGGGTCGGTCATGATCGTGGCCGGGTTGCTGTTGACCAGCACCACGCGGTAACCCTCGTCACGCAGGGCCTTGCAGGCCTGGGCGCCGGAGTAGTCGAACTCGCAGGCCTGGCCGATGACGATCGGGCCAGCACCGATGATGAGGATGGTCTTGAGGTCAGTGCGCTTGGGCATTTTCTTCTCTAAGTCAGTACAGCGTGACAAGGGGGGTGATCGCACGCTGTCGATCAGGAATCTTGATCCGCAGCGCCGCGCCAGGGGCAGCAGCGATGCGGGGTTTACGGTCCATCGCGACGCCACCGGCAGGCCGGCGGCGTACTGATCACGCCTTGGCCTGCTCCATTAGCGCCACGAAGCGGTCGAACAGCGGACCGACATCGTGCGGGCCCGGGGATGCTTCCGGATGGCCCTGGAACGAGAACGCCGGCACGTCGGTGCGGGCGACACCCTGGTTGGTGCCGTCGAACAGCGAACGGTGGGTCACGCGCAGGGTCGGCGGCAGGGTTGCTTCATCGATCGCAAAACCGTGGTTCTGCGAGGTGATCATCACCCGGCCACTGTCCAGGTCCTGCACCGGGTGGTTGGCACCGTGGTGGCCATGGCCCATCTTCATGGTCTTCGCACCAGAGGCCAGGCCGAGCAGCTGGTGGCCCAGGCAGATGCCGAAGGTCGGGATCTTCACGTCGATGAAGGCCTTGATCGCGTCGATGGCGTAGTCGCACGGTTCCGGGTCACCCGGGCCATTGGACAGGAACACGCCGTCCGGCTTCAGTGCCAGCACTTCGGCGGCCGGGGTCTGCGCCGGCACCACGGTCACTTCGCAGCCGCGCTCGGCCAGCATGCGCAGGATGTTGGTCTTCACGCCGAAGTCGTAGGCCACGACCTTGAATCGGGCCGGCACGCTGACGAAAGCATTGGCATCCAGGTCCAGCTGGCCCTCGGTCCAGGTGTAGGTCTTCTCGGTAGTGACGACCTTGGCCAGATCCATGCCCTTCAGGCCCGGGAACTTGCGGGCGGCTTCCAGTGCCTTTTCCACGTCGATGTCGCCGGCCATCAGCGCACCGTTCTGCGCGCCCTTCTCGCGCAGGATGCGGGTCAGCTTGCGGGTGTCGATGCCGGCGATGGCGACCACGCCCCGCTGGATCAGCCAGTCCTGCAGCGACAGCTGGCTGCGCCAGTTGCTGGGACGGCGCGGGACGTCGCGCACGATCAGACCGGCCGACCACACCTTGGACGCTTCATCGTCCTGGTCGGTCATGCCGGTGTTGCCGATATGCGGATAGGTCAACGTGACCATCTGCCGGGCGTAGGACGGGTCGGTCAATACTTCCTGATAGCCGGTCATGGCGGTGTTGAACACCACTTCACCGACGGACAGGCCGGGCGCGCCTACGGATTCGCCCTCGAATACGGTGCCGTCTTCGAGGACGAGGATTGCGGCTTGGGTCACGGGAATCTCACTTTGGCTACCGAGGGGGCTGCCGAAGTCACGCCTGCGCTTCACGGAAATCCGGTTGCAAAAAAGCGCGGACGTGCGGTCTGGGACCGGTCCGGCTTTCGTGATTCGGCGAGTGCGAATTGTAACGCTGCCGGGGCGCTCGCGCCAGCGGTTATCGCGCTATATGAACAGGCGATTGCGCATTCATCTCAATGCGGCCGCGTATGCGGCACCCGCCACCCGGTAGTGCCGGCCGCTGGCCGGCAATCCCATCGGCGTCCCGTAACCCTGGGTTGCCGGCCAGCGGCCGGCACTACCGCCCTACGCCAGCAGGTCCCGCACCCGGTAGCTGCCCGGGGCCCGGCCCTGCAGCTGGCGGGCGGCGAACAGCGCACCGCGGGCGAAGATGTCGCGGTTGGTGGCCCTATGCACCAGCTCGATGCGCTCGCCCAGCCCGGTGAACTGCACCAGATGCTCACCTACGATATCGCCAGCACGCAGGCTCGCGTAATGCGGCTCCGCTCCGCCGCGCTGCGCGGCCGCGCCCAGGGTTAGCGCGGTGCCTGACGGTGCGTCCTTCTTCTGCGTGTGGTGCGATTCGACGATATCGCAGTCCCAGCCGGCCAGCGCCTGCGCGGCGCGCTCCACCAGCTCGTCCAGCACCGCCACGCCCAGGCTGAAGTTCGACGCCCAGACCAACGGGATCTTCGCCGCTGCTGCATCCAGCGCCTGCCGCTGCGTGCCGGAGATGCCGGTGGTACCCGACACCAGCCCCGCGCCGCGTTCCACGCACAGCGCCAGCATCGGGTCGAAGCCCTCCGGCAGGCTGAAGTCAATGGCCACGTCGAACACCGGCGCACCGGACACTTCGCTGGCACCAAAGAACGGCACGCCGTCGACCACGCGCTGCGCCGGCGCACGGCCGGTCACGGCGGCCACGATCTGCAGGGTTTCGGGATGTTCGGCGGCCAGCCGCAGCAGGGCCTGGCCCATGCGCCCGGAGGCGCCGTGAATGAGCAATCGCAGGGGAGTCTGGTTCATGCCTGCAGGCTAGCGGCAGCACGCCTGCTCCGGCAAGCGCCGTCACTGCGACGCTGGGTGACCTTCCGCGCAATGGATGCTCGTTCCTCCCTGGGTACGCCTCTCTTGACTGCACCAGGCGGAGCGCATGCGACACCGTAGATGTCGCGTTTACCACTGGACGCAGAAACGCGGCCACTCAAGGCTGTGGTCCCCTCTTCCGGCCCAGGCAACGCCCATGAAATCCGCGACCGTCTTCAGCAAGTGCGCCAGGAAGACCGGCTATGCCGGGACCACGACCACCCGCTACCGCTTGCTGGATGACGCCCTGCTTGTCGTGAATCACCAACGCGCCAGCGAAAGCCGCGGTTTCTATGTGAATGCCGGACTCTACTTTCCAGAGTTGCTCGTGCACCCCCTCACGCCCGACGATCTTGAAACGGCTTTCAGGTACCGCTCCAGCATCCCCACGCCGCATGTCGACTGGCGTATCGAAGAGACGCCAGGCCTGCGCCGGGCTTTCACCCAGCAGGATCTTCATGACCTCCTCGATGCTGGCGATCGCAACGCGATGAAGCGCCTGCTGCTCAATGCCCTTGCCGACGTGGCGGGCTTCGCAGCGACCCATGGAAATCGCGCCTCGGTACGGCGGATGCAGCAGGAGGGACGCTTTCGCGCGATCATCCGCAAAGAGGTCTGAACCCCGGAAAGCGTGCGAACCAAGGTTCGCACCCACAGGCCGAAAGTTCGCACCCGCCGCACAGCCGCCGTCGAGCATGGCTCGACGCTACTTCTTGTTGGTCGGCCCGCAACTGTCGCAACCGCCACAGGCACCGCCACCTCCGCTGGCAGGCGGCGCGATCTTCCGCCCCAGCGCCTGCGCCCAGGCCGCGCGGCCCGGCTTCAGCAGAGCCAGCGCCAAGGCACCGCGCAGCTTGCGCACCGTGCCGGGGAACTGCTTCTTCAGCACCACCCAGGCGCTGACCAGCACGGCCACCGCGATGATCAGGTACTGGATCAGCAGCCCGGTATCCATCAGCCACCTCCCAGCGCCCTGGTCACCTGGTAGGTGATCAGCGCCGCCACGTAAGCTGCGGCGAACAGGTAGAACGCGGCAAAGGCCATCTGCTTCCACGAGTTGGTCTCGCGCTTGATGGTGGCCAGCGTCGAGATGCACATCGGTGCGTAGATGTACCAGACCAGCAGCGACAGGGCCGTGGCCAGCGACCAGCCATCGCTGATCAACGGGGTCAGTGCCTGGCTGGCCGCATCGTCATCCGCCGCCGACAGCGCATACACCGTCGCCAGCGACGACACCGCCACCTCACGCGCGGCCAGGCCCGGGATCAGCGCGATGCAGATCTGCCAGTTGAAGCCCAGCGGTGCGAAGAACACCGCCATCGCATGGCCGAGCTGGCCGGCGTAGCTATAGTCGATGGCCGGCATCGTGGCGCCCGCCGGCGCCGCTGGGAACGACAGCAGCACCCACAGCAGGATGGTCAGCGCCAGGATGATGCCGCCGACGCGCTTGAGGAAGATCATGCCGCGCTCGTACAGCCCCACCGCCAGGTCGCGCGCATGCGGCAGCCGGTACGACGGAAGCTCCAGCATCAGCGGATGCTCGCTCTTGTCGCGGCGCCACTTCTTCATGATCCACGACATCGCCAGCGCACTGAGGATGCCGGCGGCGTACAGGCCGAACAGCACCAGGCCCTGCTGGTTGAACACGCCCCACACGGTCTTCTGCGGAATGAACGCACCGATCAGCAGCGCGTACACCGGCAGGCGCGCCGAACAGGTCATCAGCGGTGCGACCAGGATGGTGGCCAGGCGGTCACGCGGGTCCTGGATGCTGCGCGTGGACATGATGCCCGGCACCGCGCAGGCGAAGCTGGACAGCAGCGGGATGAACGAGCGGCCAGACAGGCCGGCAGCGGCCATCATGCGGTCGAGCAGGAACGCCGCGCGCGGCAGGTAGCCGGATTCCTCCAGCACCAGGATGAAGAAGAACAGGATCAGGATCTGCGGCAGGAACACGACCACGCCACCGACACCGGCGATGATGCCGTCGGTCAGCAGGCTGGCCAGCGGACCCTCCGGCAACACGCTGCCAACGAGAGTACCGAGCCAGGCGAAGCCAGCCTCGATGCCATCCATCAACGGCGTCGCCCAGGCATACACCGCCTGGAAGATCAGGAACATCACCACCGCAAGGCTGATCAGCCCGAACACCGGGTGCAGCAGCCAGCGGTCCAGCGCGTCGTCGATCTTCGCGGTTCGCGCCGGCATGCGCACGGCGACCGAAAGGATCTCGCGCACCTTGGCGTGGTAGTCGATGCCACCTTCCGGGCCCGGCACCGGCGCATCCAGGTGCGGCACCATCGCATCGAGGCGCTCGACCAAGGCCTTGGCGCCCTGCTTGCGCACCGCCACGGTCTCCACCACCGGCACGCCCAGCTCGCGTTCCAGCGCGGCCACATCCACCTGGATGCCGCGGCGTTGTGCGGCGTCGACCATGTTCAGCGCGACCACCATCGGCTTGCCCAGTTCGCGCAGCTCCAGCGCGAAACGCAGGTGCAGGCGCAGGTTGGTGGCGTCGATCACGCACAGCAGCACGTCCGGCGCGGCTTCGCCTGGGTAGAAGCCCCGGCACAGGTCGCGGGTGATCGCCTCGTCCAGGCTGGCCGGATGCAGGCTGTAGGCGCCCGGCAGATCAAGCACCGCGAATTCACGGCCGGACGGCGCACGCAGGCGGCCCTCCTTGCGCTCTACGGTGACGCCGGTGTAGTTGGCGACCTTCTGCCGACTGCCGGTCAGCTGGTTGAACAGCGCGGTCTTGCCGCTGTTGGGGTTGCCGACCAGCGCAATGCGCAGCGGGGCGGTGGCAGCGGAAGCGCTCATGCGCGTCGCTCCTGGCGGTTGGCGTCTACCACGACGCGCTTGGCCTCACTGATCCGCAGCGCGAACCGGGTGAACCCGACCTGCACCAGCAGCGGCTCCCCCCCCACCGGACCTTTGGCCACCAGGCGCACTTCCTCGCCATTGACGAAACCCAGCTCGCGCAGGCGACGGGCGATGGCATCGTTGGCGTGCAGGTCCTGCACGGACTCGACCACGGCCGAGGTGTGCAGCGGCAGTTCGGACAGCGTCATCTAGCGTGTTCTCTGCTGGATGTAAATGGTTCTCGATTCTAACATTCCCGCGTCGCGTCATGGCCCATGACCAATGGCCCGCTATGATCCATACAGGTATGGAGTGACCCTGGAATCCCATGAACGATGCTTTGCAGATCGAGCGCCGCGGCGCCGTCATCACCCTCTGGCTGAACCGGCCGGAACTGCACAATGCCTTCGACGCCAGCCTGATCGCCCGGCTGACCGCCGCGCTGGAGGCCGCCGGACGGGACGATTCGATCCGGGCCGTGGTGGTGGCCGGCCATGGCGCCTCCTTCTCGGCCGGCGCCGACATGCAGTGGATGCGCGGCATGGCGGCGGCCAGCGAAGCCGATAACCGCGAGGACTCGCTGGCCCTGGCCCGGCTGATGCGTACCCTGGACGAGCTGCCCAAACCGACCCTGGCCCGGGTCCATGGCGCGGCCTTCGGTGGCGGCGTCGGCTTGGTCGCCTGCTGCGACATTGCCATCGCCAGCACCTCGGCCCGCTTCGGCCTGACCGAAAGCCGCCTCGGCCTGCTGCCGGCGGTGATCTCGCCCTATGTGATCGAAGCCATCGGCCCCCGCCAGGCCCGTCGCTGGTTCGCCACCGGCGAGCACTTCGATGCCGACACCGCGCTGCGCATCGGCCTGGTCCATCAGCTGGTCGAGTCCGAGCGCCTGGACGAGGCGCTCGAACGCCAGCTGGCCCTGCTCGACAAGGCCGGCCCGATCGCCTCGTCCACCGCCAAGCAGCTGGTGCGGCAGGTCCGGGACAGCCATGACCGCGACGCCCTGGATCGCGATAATGCGGCCCTGATCGCGCGCCTGCGGGTCTCCGCCGAGGGCCAGGAAGGCCTGGGCGCCTTCCTCGACAAGCGCGCCCCCCATTGGGTCACGGAAGCCTGAACATGCTCGATCATCTTGGTTTGACCAGCGCCGACCTGGCGCGCAGCAAGGCCTTCTTCCTGCAGGCACTGGCGCCACTGCAGATCGGCGTGGTGATGGAAGTGAGCGCCGAACTGACCGGCGACCACGACCACGTCGGCTTCGGCAGCGACGGCAAGCCGTTCTTCTGGCTCGGCAATGGCGGCACCGCCAGCCACGGCGTGCACGTGGCCTTCGCCTGCGCCAGCCGCGCGCAGGTGGACGCCTTCCACGCCGCCGCCCTCACCGCCGGTGGCCGCGACAACGGCGCGCCGGGCCTGCGCCCGTGGTACCACCCGGATTACTACGCCGCCTTCGTGCTCGACCCGGACGGCAACAACATCGAAGCGGTCTGCCATCGCCCCGTCGGCGAGGTGGCTGCATGAGCGACTACGTCCGCATCGTCGAGGTCGGCCCGCGTGACGGCCTGCAGAACGAAAAGCAGTCGGTCTCCACCGCCGACAAGATCGAACTGATCAACCGCCTGTCGGCCACCGGCCTGCGCAGCATCGAGGCGACCAGTTTCGTCAGCCCGAAGTGGATTCCGCAGCTGGCCGATGCCGCCGAAGTCTACGCCGGCATCCAGCGCCGCCCCGGCATCCACTACCCGGTACTGGTGCCGAACGAACAGGGCTACGACCGCGCCCGCGCGGTCGGCGTCGAGGAAGTAGCGGTGTTCACCGCTGCGTCCGAGGCCTTCAACCGCACCAATACCAATGCCGGCATCGACGAGTCGCTGGCCCGGTTCGAGCCGATCCTGCGCCGCGCCGCCGCCGATGGCGTGCGCGTGCGCGGCTACGTCTCCACCGTGCTCGGTTGCCCCTACCAGGGCGAGGTGCCGCTGGCCGACGTGGTGCGCGTGGCGCGCGCGCTGCACCAGATGGGCTGTTACGAAATCTCGCTGGGCGACACCATCGGCGTCGGCACCCCACGCAAGGCACGGGCGATGCTGCAGGCGGTCGCTGCCGAGATTCCGATGGAGGCATTGGCCGTGCACTTCCACGACACGTATGGCCAGGCCGTCGCCAACATCGCCTCCTGCTTGGAAGAAGGCGTGCGCGTGGTCGACAGTGCCGTCTCCGGGGCCGGTGGCTGCCCGTATGCCAAGGGTGCCAGCGGCAACGTCGCCAGCGAAGACGTGGTCTACCTGCTGCGGGGCCTGGGCCTGGACAGCGGCGTGGACCTGCCGGCACTGGCCGAGACCGGCCGCTGGCTGGCCGGCCTGCTCGGCCGCGCCCCCCCCAGCCGCACCGGCCAGGCGCTCGCAGCGACCGGCTGAGCACCCCGCTGCGCCGCTCCCGCTCGGGCGGCGCAGCGCACAACGGCGACGGTCGCCGCTTCCGTTAGAATCGGCGGTTCTCGAACCTGCAGGACCGTGCAATGCAGCTGTCTTCCGTACGTGCCGTGATCACTGGCGGCGTCTCCGGCCTCGGCCTGGCCGTGGCCCAGCACCTCGTCGCCCAGGGCGGCAAGGTGGCTCTGTTCGACCTCAACGACGACAAGGGTGCAGCTGCCGTTGCCGGGCTGGGTGCCGACAAGGCCCGCTATTTCAATGTCAACGTCAGCGATGAGGCGGCCGTGGCTGCAGCCATCGACCAGGCCCACGATTTCCTCGGCGGCCTGAACGTGGCGATGAACTGCGCCGGCATCCTCGGCGCCGGTCGCGTGCTCGGCAAGGAAGGCCCGATGCCGCTGGCCGGCTTCCAGGGCACGGTAATGGTCAACCTGGTCGGCAGCTTCAACGTGGCCAAGGCCGCGGCCAATCGCATGCAGGACAACGACGCCGGCGAAGACGGCGAGCGCGGCGTGATCATCAACACCGCCAGCATCGCCGCCTATGAAGGCCAGATCGGCCAAGCCGCGTATGCGGCCAGCAAGGGCGGCGTGGTCTCGATGACGCTGCCGATGGCACGCGAACTGTCGCGCTTCGGCATCCGCGTCAATACGATTGCTCCTGGCGTGTTCTGGACGCCGATGGTCGATGGCATGCCCGAAGCCGTACAGCAGTCGCTGGCCGCCTCGATCCCGTTCCCGTCGCGCCTGGGCAAGCCGGAAGACTTCGCCAGTCTGGTCGGCTTCATTCTCGGCAACACCTACCTCAACGGCGAGACCATCCGCCTGGACGGCGCTACCCGCCTCGCTCCGAAGTGATTCCCCCCCGGGCGCCGGGACGGCGCCCTCCCCCAACGACCTAGATCACCATGAAAGCCAACGACATCAAGAAGGGCAACGTCGTCGAGTACAACAACGGCGTGTACCAGATCCGCGACATCGAGCGCAGCTCGCCGCAGGGTCGCGGCGGCAACGTCCGCTTCCGCTTCATCATGTACAGCGTGCCGGGCGGCAACAAGCTCGACGCCAGCTTCGATGCCGACGACAACCTGGTCGAGGTCGAACTGCTGCGCCGCCAGTCCACCTATTCGTACAAGGACGGCGATGCCTTCGTGTTCCTCGATGACGAGGACTACACCCCGTACACCCTGGATGCGGACGTGATCGGCGACGACGCCGGTTACATCACCGACGGCCTGACCGGCATCTACGTGCAGGTGATCGACGAGCAGCCGGTGGCGATCCAGCTGCCGGCCTCCGTGGTGCTGGAGGTGATCGAGACGCCGCCGGAACTGAAGGGTGGCACCGCCACCAAGCGCCCGAAGCCGGCCAAGCTCAACACCGGCATCGAAATCATGGTGCCCGAGTACATCGTCAATGGCGAACGCGTGCTGGTGAACACCGCCACCGGCGAATTCGCGGGCCGTGCCGACTAAGCGCCTCGCGCTGATCGGCTGCCTGTCCCTGCCTGCGGCGTGTTCGCCGCAGGCAGCGGACGGATCATCGGTGGCAGCGGTTACGGCTGTTTCGCACCGAAGTTGCCGCAGCCATGGTACTGGCGGGTACCGACAGTCAGCATCGCCTTGGCCTCGAACGCCTCGCCGCTCATGTCATCCTGGCAGGTGGTGCGCTGGAAGCTGAGCTTGACGTCGGTGCCGTCGGATGCCTTTCCGCTCCATCCATCAGCGCCCTGGGTGGGTTTGGCCACGTCGAAGCGGCGCTCGCCATAATCGACCTCCACCTGCAGGCCCGGCGCATCGCCGTCGACGACTGCAAGCCAGCCGGGTTCATTGCCGGTGGCACGGAATGCCGCATTGCCGGCGCTGCCATCGCCTTCGGTAGCTTCCACCGCATGGCACTCGCGATCCGGTTCACCCTTCAGGCTCAGCAGGCCATCATCGCTGCCCTTGGTCCAGAAGCTGTTGCCGAGACCATCGCTGTACTTGGCGCCGGATGCCGCGCGCTCGGAGGTCATGGCGAAGCTACGCTCGCCGATCACCAGCGTGGCAGCATCCTCGCCATTGAATGTCGCGCCCACACTCAGATCACCACACTGGTAGGCGGTCTCGCTGCCACCTTCCGTGTTGGCGCTCGGCTGCGGCGTGGCAGGCGGGGCGTCATTGCTGCCCGCCGCGGGTGCCTGGGCCGGCTGGCAAGCGACCAGGACCAGCCCCAGGGAGGCTGCCAACAGACTGGGAACTACACGCATGGCTCGACTCCTTGTCGACACTACAGGAATGCTCGACCCTACCACCTCGCGGTGAGCGGGGCCTGAAAGCGGCCTGACCGCACTCATGCGGCCAGCACCGCCATCGACAGCAGCTGCGCGCCGCTTTCGCCGGAACTGCAGGTCCACACCCGCAGCAGGCGCAGTTTCAGCTCGCGCTCCTGGCCCTGGCCGCGCACCGACAAGCGCACGTCGCTGGACAACAATGCCAGGCGTCCGCACAGCAACGTTTCCACCGCGTACGACTGCAGGCTGCGCACCTGCAGGTTTCCGGTCAGCCAGTCGCCCAGCCACGGCAGGTCGAGCATGCGGCCGCCGTGGCCATCCATCATGAACAAGGCCGGCGATACCAGCGCGGTCAGCGCATCGTGGTCGTCATCCAGCAATGCCTGCCGCAGGCGCTGTTCCAGCGCTGCCAACTGCCGCTCATGCAGATCTTCAACGATGTTCCGTTCCATCCACGGTTCCTCCCGGCATCGGCCGGCGTCTGCGCAGGCGCTGCGCGATCCACTGCCGCGCGCCCTGCACCACTACATAGAAGACCGGCACGAAGAACACGGCCAGCACGGTCGCACTGACCATGCCGCCGAACACACCGGTTCCAATCGCCTGCTGGGTTTCCTTCGACGCGCCCTGCGCCAGCATCAGCGGCACCACGCCCAGCGCGAATGCCAGCGAGGTCATCACGATCGGCCGCAGTCGCAGCCGCGCTGCCTCCAGCGCTGCTTCAACCAGGCCGCGACCCTGCTGCTGCAGCTGGCGCGCGAACTCGACGATGAGGATCGCGTTCTTCGCCGACAGCCCGATCACGGTGATCATGCCGACCTTGAAGAACACGTCGTTGGGCATGCCCCGCAACAGCACCGCAGCAACCGCACCAAACAGGCCCAGCGGCACCACCAGCATCACCGCCAGCGGAATCGACCAGCTCTCGTACAGTGCCGCCAGCACCAGGAACACCACCAGCATCGACAACAGCAGCAACCACGGCGCCTGCGCACCGGACTCCCGCTCCTGCAGCGACTGGCTGGTCCACTGCAGGGCAAAACCGGACGGCAGCTTCTCGGCCAACCGCTCCATCTCCGCCATGGCCTGGCCGGTCGACACGCCGGAGGCCGGTGCGCCGGACAGGTTCAGCGCCGGGAAGCCGAGATAGCGCTGCAGCTGCAGCGGCGCCTCGGTCCAGTGCGGCGTCACCAGTTCCGACAACGCCACCATGCCACCTTCGCTATTGCGCACGTACAGCCTCAGCACATCCTCCAGCTCCATCCGGTGGGGTGCATCGGCCTGCAGGATCACCTGCTGCAGCCGCCCCTTGTTGGGGAAGTCGTTGACGTACTGCGAGCCCATCGCCGCCGACAGCGTGCTGCTGATCTGCTCGAACCCCACGCCCATCGCCTCGGCCTTGGCGCGGTCGATGTCCAGCCGCACGCTGGTACCTGCTGGCAGTCCATCGGCATGCACCTCCGACAGCAGCGGGCTGGCCTCGGCCAGCTTCAGCAGCTGCTGCAGGGCCGCACGCAGTTCGGCCTGGCTCTGCCCGGTACGCGCCTGCAGGGCGAGCGAGAAGCCGGACGAACGCCCCAGGCTGTCGATCGCCGGCGGCATCACGCTCATCACCTCGCCCTCGGCAATCGTCGCCATCGCCTTCTGCGCGGCCTCCACTTCGCCGGCCGCGGTGGCCCCTGCACGCTCGCCCCAATCCTTCAGCATCGTGTAGGTCAGCGCCGCGCTCGGGCCGGAACCGGAGAGGCTGTACCCGAGGATCGACTGGTTGGAGCCGATGCCCGGGCGTGACGCCACGTGCCGTTCGTAGGCTTCGACCACGGCCAGCGTGCGTTCGGCGGTGGCTTCAGCCGGCAGCTGGATCGAGGTCATGAAGTAGCCCTGGTCCTCTTCCGGCAGGAATGCACCCGGCAGCCAGTGCAGGCCCAGCAGCAACGCCGCCACCAGCGCGGCGAACACGCCCATCACCCGCCCGCTCCGCTGCAGCACCGACGCCACGCCACGCTGGTAACGCCCGGTCATCCGCTCGAAGCCACGATTGAAGGCACCGAACAGCCCGCCACGGCCATGATGGCCATGGGTGTTCGGGCGCAGCAGCGTCGCGCACAACGCCGGCGTCAGGCTCAGGGCCAACAGCGCCGAAAACAGGATCGACACCGCCATCGCCACGGTGAACTGGCGGTAGATGGCGCCCACCGAGCCGCTGGCCAGCGCCATCGGGATGAACACCGCGGTCAGCACCAGGGTGATGCCGATCACTGCGCCGGTCAGCTCGCGCATCGCCTTGATGGTGGCCTCACGCGGCGGCAGGCCCTCCTCGGCCATGATCCGCTCCACGCCCTCGACCACCACGATGGCGTCATCGACGATGATGCCGATGGCCAGCACCATGCCGAACATGGTCAGCACGTTGATCGAGAAGCCCAGCGCCAGCATCACCGCGAACGTACCCAACAGCGCGATGGGCGCGACCAACGCCGGGATCAACGTGTAGCGCCAGTTCTGCAAAAACAGGTACATCACTGCGAACACCAGCAGCATCGCCTCCAGCAGCGTCTGCACCACCTTCTGGATCGAGATCTTCACGAACGGCGCGGTGTCGAACGGGATGCTCGCCTCCACGCCGCGCGGCAACAGCGGCGCCAGTTCGGCCATGCGCTCACGGACCGCCGACGCCGTGCGCACCGCATTCGCGCCCGGCCGCAGCTGCACCCCGGCAGCGGTGGCCGGATGGCCGTCCTCGCGGGTGCCCCAGGCATAGCTCTGCGCGCCCAGTTCGACGCGGGCGACATCACCCAGCACCACCCGTGAACCGTCGGCCCCGGCGCGCAGTACGATCGCCGCGAACTGTTCCGGCGTGGACAACTGGCCGTCGGCGCTGAGTGGCACGGTGATGCGCTGGCCTGGAACACCCGGCGAATCACCGATGCGCCCCGGCGAGATCTCCAGGTTCTGCTGCTCGATGGCAGCGGCCACGTCACCCATGGTCAGCCCATAGCCGGTCAGCCGGGCCGGGTCCAGCCACACGCGCATCGCCTGCTCCGCACCGAACAGCTGCACGCGGCCGACGCCATCGATGCGGCGCAGCTCCTCGATGATGTTGCGCGCCATGAAGTCGCCCAGTGCGGCCTCGCTGACGCTGGCATCGGGCGAACGCAGGCCGACCAGCATCAGGAAGCCGGAATCGGCTGCTTCCACGAACAGGCCGTTCTGGCGCACGCTGCGCGGCAGGCGCGGCTCGATCGCCTTGATCCGGTTCTGCACGTCCACCTGCGCCAGCTCCGGGTTGGTACCCGGCTTGAAGGTCGCAGTGATGGAGGCTTCGCCGGAGGTGTCCACCGAAGACTCGAAATACAGCAGGTGCTTGACGCTGGACAGCTCGCGCTCGATCAGGCCGACCACCGCGTCATTCAGCGTCTGCGGGCTGGCACCCGGGTAGCTGGCGTAGATGCTGACGCTGGGCGGCGCTACCGCCGGATAGCGCTCCCCCGCCAGCCGCGGGATCGCCAGCACGCCGGCCAGGATGATGAAGATCGCCAGCACCCAGGCGAACACCGGGCGATCGATGAAGAAACGTGCCATGTTGGATTTTCCTGGAGGGACCGGCCCGGAACAGGCTCAGCCCTTGCTGCCGGCCTGTACTGCACCGGCGCTGGCAACCGGCATCTGCCAGTCGCGCGCATCGACCACCACGCCTTCCTGCAGGCGCTCCTGACCCTCGACCACCACCTTCTCGCCGGCCTTCAGGCCCGTGCGCACCAGCCACTGGCGATCGACACTACCGTCCACTTCCAGCGTGCGGATCACCGCCTTGCCGTCGGCGCCGATCACCCAGGCATAGGCCTGGCCACCGGCGCTGCGCAGCACCGCCTGCTGTGGCACGGTCAATGCACTGGCGGGCGCGCCACGTGGCACCCTCGCGCGCACGTACATGCCGGGCAGCAGCTGCCGCTGCGGGTTGTCAACCAGGATGCGCAGGATCACATCACCGGTGCGCGCATCGACATTGATGCCGGAGAACAGCATCTGGCCACGTTCGGGCAGCGGCCTGCCGGCCGCACCGATGATCGTCACCGGCAGCTCGCCGCCACCGGCACTGCGTTGCAGCGACTCGAGCTGCGCCGCTGGCTGGCGCACATCGACGTAGACCTGGTCGATCTGCTGCACCACCGCCATCGGCTCGGTATCGGCCACGCCGACCAGTGCACCTTCGGTCACCAGCGCCTGGTCGATGCGGCCCGCAATCGGTGCACTGACCGTGGCATAGCGCAGGTCGAGCTGGCGGCGGGCCAGGATCGCGCGCGCCTCGTTCACCGCGGCACGGGCCTGTTCGTACTCGGCACTGGCATCGTCGCGGTGCTGCTGGCTGACCGCCTGCGCGGCCGCCAGCGCATGCAGGCGCTGCGACTGCACGCGGCTGCGGCCCAGGGCTGCCTCACTGCGCTGCAGCGCTGCCAGTGCCGAGTCGACATCGGCACGGAACGCCGCCGGATCAATCTGGAACAGGGCCTGGCCGGCGCGCACTTCGGCGCCCTGTTCGAACAGGCGGCGCTGCACGATGCCGCCGACCTGCGCACGGATCTGTGCGGTGCGCACGGCGGCGACACGGCCGGGCAGTTCATCGTCGCGCTGCACGACCTGCGGGCCGACAGTGACCACGCTGACGCGCGGTGCCGCTTCGGGCGTGGCTTCGGGGGCGGAGCAGGCCGTCACGGCCAGGGCGAGGGCCGCGATCAACGCGACCGGAGTCCTGAAGGTTCTCATTGCTGTGCACAATGCCGCGCAGGCGGCTGATAGGTTCTGAAGCGTGAAGTGTGCGTGGCGATGATGGGGTTTCGATGGAGGAACTGTGGAGATACGATGGAGGCAAGCACCTTAAGGCCCCGCCCCTTCATGCATGCCGCCCCTGCCCTCGCTGCCCTCGTCCTGATCGTCGAGGATGAGGCCGAGATCGCCGATATTCTCACCGCCTATCTGGAACGCGAAGGACTGCGTACGCTGCGCGCCGCCGACGGCCAAAGCGCGCTGGACCTGCACCGCAGCGCCCGCCCCGACCTGGTCCTGCTTGATGTGCAGCTGCCGCGCCTGGATGGCTGGAGCGTGCTGACCCAGCTGCGCCAGCGCGGTGAAACGCCGGTGATCATGCTGACCGCACTGGACCAGGACCTGGACAAGCTCACCGCGCTGCGCATGGGCGCCGACGACTACGTGGTCAAGCCGTTCAATCCGGCCGAAGTGGCAGCACGCGTGCGCGCCGTGCTGCGGCGTACGTTGCGCGCCTCGCGCCTGGACGCACCGACCGCGCTGCGGGCGGGCCCGCTGCTGATCGACTCGGCTACCCATGCCGTGCATGTGGAGGGCGAAGGCTACAGCCACGAAGTGCTGCTCACGCTCACCGAGTTCAAGCTGCTGCACTGCATGGCGCTGGCGCCGACCCGCATCTTCAGCCGCAGCGAACTGATGCACGAATGCCTGCCGGAAAGCGAAGCGCTGGAACGCACCGTCGACAGCCATGTCAGCAAGCTGCGCCGCAAACTCGATGACGTGGGCATGGTCAACGTCCCGGCCAGCGTGCGCGGTGTCGGCTACCGGTTGATGGCCGACCGCTGATGGCGCGTCTGCGCCGTTCCGGGCTCAGCCGCCACATCATCATCTCGATGTCGCTGATGGTGATCGGCGTCATCGTGATGATGATCCTGTCGTCGTGGCTGCTGTACGCGGTGCTGGTCGAGTTCTTCCCCGGCAGCACCGAGGAGCCGGAAAGCTGGCTGCCGACCGGGCCGGAACTGGCATGGATGGTGGGCGTGATCCTGACCGGACTGGCGCTGGCCATCGCCGCTTCGTTCCGTCTTGCGCACCGGATCCTGTCGCCACTGAATTCACTGGTGGACAGTGTGCGTGCGCTTGCCGGCGGCGACCTGGGTGCACGCGCCAGCGTCGAGGAAAATTCGCCGGGCGAGGTGGCGACCCTGGTCGAGGACTTCAATGCGATGGCGCGCCGCCTGCAGCACATGGAGAGCGAGCGCGCGATGTGGCACGCGGCCATCGCCCATGAGCTGCGCACGCCGGTGACGATCCTGCGCGGGCGCCTGCAGGGGCTGGCAGAGGGTGTGTTCCAGCCGGACGAGTCACAGTTCCGCAGCCTGCTGGCGCAGGTCGAGGGCCTCTCGCGCCTGATCGAGGATCTGCGCGTGCTGAGCCTGTCCGACAACGCGCGGCTGGACGTACGTCGCGCGCGCACCGATGTGGTGGCCGAAGTGCATTCGGTGATGACCCTGGTCGATCCGCAGTTCCGCGCCGCCGGCTTCGTGCTGGAGCTGGAAACCAGCCGCGAGGAACACAACGCGCACTGCGACCCGACCCGCCTCCGCCAGGCGCTGCTGGCGCTGCTGGAAAACGCGCGCCGCTATGCCAGCCCGGGCAAGGTGCGGATTGCCGTGCATGACACACCGGGACATGTGCAAGTGGCAATCGAGGATGAGGGCCCTGGCATCGATCCGGACCTGCACGCCGACATCTTCAGCCCGTTCATGCGTGCCGACGGCTCACGTTCACGCCAGGGCGGCGGCAGTGGCCTCGGCCTGGCGGTGGTCAAGGCCATCGCCGACGCGCACGGCGGCCGCGTCTACTGCACGGCGGGCAACGCCGGCGCCAGCCGTTTCGTCATCGAACTGCCGCGCCAGTAGCGGGCGTGGCTGCCTGTTCCCGCAGGTGCGCGCCAAGTGCGGCGAGGTTGGCATCGATCGCATCCATCTCGTTGCGCTGGCCCACCGGCAACTGCTGGCGCAGTTGCACGCGCAGCGCCTGCCAGGCCGGCACCGCCTCTGCGCTGGCAGTGGCAACCGCTTCGGCCAGCACCGCCTGCTCATCGGCCAGCGGCAACCCGTAGCCGCCCTGCAGCAGCGTTCCCGGGCGCAACCACTGCCCGCTCTGCGCCAGCAGGCTGCGCAGGCTGCGGGTTTCCGCGCTGTCCGCAGCAGCCAGTAGCTTCCGCTTTAGCACATCGCGTGCGCGCAGTTGGGCACGCCGCTGTGCCGCCTGTTCCAGCAGCAGCAGGCCGGCACTGGCGCGCAGGTTGCCCTTCAGCAGCCACAGTGCCCGTTGTTCTGCCGGCAGCTTCAACCAGCCGCGCACATCGCGCGCGGGCAAGGCCAGCTGGGTCGCCGCCACTGTGAACAACTGCTGGTAGTGGTCGCGCGCGGAAGCGAAGTAATAGCCCTGTGCCTGCGCTGCGTTGCGGTCCGTGAGTACCCGCTCGTCGAGCATGCCCAGCCGCGCCAGCCGCCGCTTGAGACCGCGCGGACTCAGCTGGGCCAGCCCGGCCTCGCCCAGCCGGGGCACTCCGGCCTGCAGCAGCCTGGCGGTCTCCACCGCACAGTTGTTGCTGACGAAGTAATAGCGCCCGTCATAGCTCCAGTGCACCTGCGCGGTGCGCTCGAGCAGGCTGGCGATCTCGTCGCGTTGCAGCTGCAAGGGCAACGACTGCAGGCCCCGCAGTTCCACCTTGGTGTACTCGTCCACCACCTGCTGCAGCGGCAGCACGAACAGCCGCGACGGGTAGCCGCCGGTCAAGCCGCGCCAGTTGGAAATCTGCACATCGCCGACGAACGCGCGGAACGACAGCACGCGCTGGTACTCCAGGTCCAGGCGGCAGTCCGGACCCGGTGCACGGCCCGGCCGGCAGATCACCAGCCGCAGCATGCTGTGCCCCCATCGGCTCATCGGCTGCGCACTGCCCTCGGCGAACAGGTAGTCCACGGCGTAGACGCGCGCCGGATCGAGGTGTAACAGCGATGCCGCCCCCTCTTCCGATTCGGCCTGGAGCAATGGCAACGCGTTCGCGCAGTGCGACTGTGGCAGCGATGGCGGGGTTCCGAAATGGACCTGGTACCACTGCGCCACTGCCGGGCGCCGGCAGGCGAACTCGCTGTCGAGCACGAAATGCTCGGCGTTCACTGCCAGGTACTCGGCCGGGTCCTTCAGTTCATACGCATCGGGACTGCGGTCGCGGAAATCGTTGTCGCCACGGCCGAGATGCCAAGGCTTGCGCTGCCATCCAGCCAGATCGCGCCAGCGCACACTGCGCGACCAGTTCGCCCCCGTACGGTCGGCAACATGGGTCAGTTCGTGTACCAGCGCGCTGCGGCGTGCGCGGCGCGCGCCGGGCACGGCATCATCCAGCAGCTCGCGACGCAGGGCGATGCGCCCGGCGAAAGCGCGACCGTGCACATCGGCCGGCAGGTCATCACGCCAGCGCACCTGGACCTGTGCAGGCAATGCGCGGAGCAGGCCATCCGGCAGCAGTGCCTGCACGTCGGCCAAGGTCTGCGTCGCCACCTGCTGCTGTGCAGGGCTCAACCCTGCCGGGTCCAGCTGCAGGCGATCAGCTGCGTGCGCGACGTGGGCGACCAGCAGTAGAGCCACGCCATGCGTGGCTGCGTTCCACCGGCCAAGCCTCTGTAGAGCCGAGCCATGCTCGGCTACTGTTGCGATCCGCATGCGCCAGGCATTCAGCCGAGCATGGCTCGGCTCTACAGAACGCGATGTCGCCGGGGTCATGCAGTCCGGATCAACGCGCCAGCAGCGCGCGGGCCAGTTCCAGGTCGCTCTGCTGCTGTGCGGCGGCACTCTGCTCACGCAGGTGGACCAGCGCGGCCTGCAGGCGGGCGCCACGGATCTGGCCGTCGCTGGCGACGAACGCCGCAGCGTCGTCGCGCGCAGCCAGTACCACCTTGTCGTCACCCGAGCTGCTACCCGAGGAGCCGGAGGAGGCACCGGTGGCGGAACCGGCCGAGGTGCCGGCGAAGCTGGAAGCGAAGCCGGCCAGCGGCAGGGACAGCAGGGCGAGCAGGGCGAGCAGCAGAAGCGGACGGGTCATCGGTTCGAAGCCGGTTGTGAGGATGCGTGGAGCGTAACGGGTGCGTGAAGGATTTGCCCGGCTCAAACGTCGAACAGCTTGCCGGGATTCAGCCGCGCTTGGGGATCGAACGCACGTTTGACCGCCTTCATCAGGGCGATCTCGGCCGGGCCGCGGGTGCTGTCCAGGTAGCCCTTCTTGACCAGGCCGATGCCGTGTTCAGCCGAGATGCTGCCATCGAACCGGGCCAGCACCTGCGCCAGCAGCTTGGTCACATGCTCGCACTGCGCGACGAAATCGGCGTCGCTGGTGTCATCGGGCTTCAGCACGTTGATGTGCAGGTTGCCGTCACCGATATGACCGAACCACACCACATCGAAGTGCGGGTAGGCCTGCCCGATCAATGCCTGGGTCTCGGCCAGGAACGCCGGCATCGCCGAGATCCGCACCGAGACGTCGTTCTTGTAGGGCTTGTAGCGTGCCAGCGATTCGGTGATGCCTTCGCGCAGGCGCCACAACTGGGCAGCCTGGGCATCGCTGGCACTGATCACGCCGTCGCTGACCCAGCCGTTGCCCATGCAGTCCTCGAAGGCCGCCATCGCCGCCGCTTCCTGCGCTTCGTCGTTGGCGGCGAACTCGGTGACCACGTAATACGGGTGCACCTCGTCGAACGGTGCCTGCGCACCATGCGCCAGCACGTGCTCCAGCGCCCGGTCGGTGAAGAACTCGAAGGCCTGCAACTGCAGGCGCGCGCGGAACGCGGCGAACACCTGCATCAGCACCTCGAAGCTGGGCACGGCCAGCAGCATCACGTTGCTGGCTGGCGGCGGATCGGTGAGTTTCACTGTCGCCTCGACGATCACGCCCAACGTGCCTTCCGAACCGATCAGCAGCTGGCGGAAGTCATAGCCGCTGGAGTTCTTGATCAGGCCCTTGTTGAGTTCCAGCAGTTCGCCGCTGGCGGTGACCACCTTCAGCCCGGCGATCCACTCGCGGGTATTGCCATAGCGGATCACGCGGATGCCGCCGGCATTGGTGGCGATGTTGCCACCGATCGTGCACGACCCGCGCGCAGCGAAGTCCACCGGGTAGATCAGGCCGTGGTCCAGCGCGGCGTTGTGCACGGCCTCCAGCGGCATGCCGGCCTGCACCACCAGGGTGCGATCGACCGCGTCGTAGGCCAGTGCCTTGTTCATCCGTTCCAGGCTGAGCACCAGCTCGCCGTTGGCGGCCACCGCGCCACCGGAAAGGCCGGTACGGCCGCCGGACGGCACCACGGCCACGCCCTCGCCCGCACTCCAGCGCATCACCGCCTGCACTTCCTCGACCGTGGCCGGCAGTGCGACCGCCAACGGCGCCGGCGTCCAGCGCCGGGTCCAGTCGCGCCCGTAATGCTCCAGGTCGGCCGGGTCGGTCTTCAGCTTCAGGCCGGGACAGGCCTGCTGCAGCGAGGCAATGCGGGAATTGGTCATGACGGTCCAGCGCGGGGCGTGAAGAACGGGCAAGCGTGCCAGCGGCACGCGCCAGCGTCCAGCCCTGCGAGCAGGCAGATAGCTACGGATGCAACCAATTGCGCACCGCACCATGAGCGCTGCGATCTGGCATAGTGGTTAGCCCCTGTCCCACTGGCCGTGTTGCCCATGTCGCCGAAGAAGACCTCGTTCCCGAAGCAGGATATCCGCGTGCTGTTGCTGGAGGGGGTCAGCCAGACCGCCGTGGAGGTGTTCAGCGCGGCCGGCTACAGCCAGATCGAGGCGCACACCAAGGCACTGCCCGAGGACGAATTGAAGGCGCGCATCGCCGAGGCGCACATCGTCGGCATCCGCTCGCGCACCCAGGTCAGCGCCGAGGTGCTGGCCGAGGCCAAGCGCCTGATCGCGGTGGGCTGCTTCTGCATCGGCACCAACCAGGTCGACCTGGACGCGGCCGAACTGGCCGGCATCCCGGTGTTCAACGCGCCCTACTCCAACACCCGCAGCGTGGCCGAGCTGGTGATCGCCGAGGCGATCATGCTGACCCGTGGCATTCCGCAGAAGAACGCCGAATGCCATCGCGGCGGCTGGTCGAAGTCAGCCAGCGGCAGCCATGAAGTGCGCGGCAAGACGCTGGGCATCATTGGTTACGGCCACATCGGCACCCAGGTCGGCGTGCTGGCCGAATCGCTGGGCATGCAGGTGATCTTCCACGACGTGGAAACCAAGCTGGCGCTGGGCAATGCCCGTGCAGCGGCCAGCCTGGACGACCTGCTGGCGCGCGCCGACATCGTCACCCTGCACGTGCCGGAGACCCCGTCCACGCAGTGGATGATCGGCAGCACCGAGCTGGCGAAGATGCGCAAGGGCGCGCACCTGATCAACGCCGCGCGCGGCACCGTGGTCGACATCGATGCGCTGGACGCGGCCCTGGCCAGCGGCCACGTCGGTGGCGCCGCGCTGGACGTGTTCCCGGTCGAGCCGAAGGGCAACGGCGATATCTTCGAATCGCCGCTGACCCGCCACGACAACGTCATCCTCACCCCGCACGTCGGCGGCAGCACGCTGGAAGCGCAGGACAACATCGGCGTGGAAGTGGCGGCCAAGCTGGTGCGCTACAGCGACAACGGCAGCACCCTGTCGGCGGTCAACTTCCCGGAAGTGACCCTGCCCGAACACGAAGACAGCCTGCGCCTGCTGCACATCCACCAGAACGTGCCGGGCGTGCTGTCCAAGGTCAACGAGATCTTCTCGCGCCACAACGTCAACATCGACGGCCAGTTCCTGCGCACCGACCCGAAGGTGGGTTACGTGGTGATCGACATCACCGCCAGCGAGGCGCAGGCCGCCGCCGTGCGCGACGAGCTGGCCGCGATTCCGGGCACGCTGCGGACGCGCATCCTGTATTGAGCAAGGCGTCGCCGGGCATGCCCCGGCGGATTGCTTCCGGCATCGCGCCATCCACGCATGGCGTGGATGGAACACCTCAGAACCTTACGGCGTGGATGGAACACCTCAGAACCTTACGGCGTGGAGGTTCTTGTAAAAGTCCCAATGGATCAGAACCCTGTCTTCCATCGACAGGAACAGCGTATCGACGAAATCCAGCTCCTCGGCATGAGCCAGCCAGTCCTGCAGGCGGCTGCCCAGTGAAGGTACCGCCCCATCCACCTGGACAACCGTCAACGCAGCCTCGCTTGGCAAGCCAACAGCATCTGCAATGGCGCTCAACTCCTGCGCCAGCCGCTCCCGCCCCACCCCGGGGACCTCCAGGCGCGATGGCACGCGCTCCCAGTCGATGCATGTGACGACTGGCAATGCAGCCTTGATCATCGCAAGGGCAGCATTCTGCTTCGCCTCGCCACAGGCATGAGCCGCAACAAACGCGGCACAGCCGTCCGAGAGCATCAACGTGCCAGCCACCGGCGCGCCATGCGCTGCATGGATTCATCCGATTCGGGGTCGGCCGCGACTTTGGTCACCGGCCGCCATGCCAGGTCAAGTGACTCCTCGCTGAGCACGAATGCCTCGCCACCGAGCGCGCGGATCACGAAACGCACGTCGTAGTGCCAGTGCCCCGGCACATCCTTGCGCTCCGGAATCCAGTGCTTGTCCAGATCGAAGATGGCCGGGTCTTCCAGCACCAGCCCGCTCAGGCCGGACTCCTCCTCGGCCTCCTTCAGCGCCACCTGGGCCAGGTCGCGGTCGCCGTCGGCGTGGCCACCCAGCTGCAGCCAGCGCTGCAGCTTGCGATGGTGGGTCAGCAGCAGGCGCTGGCCGTCGGCGCTGACCAGCCAGCAGCTCGCGGTGAAGTGGCCTGCAAGCCGCTCACGCCGGAACGGATCTTCCGGATCATCCAGCAATGTGCCGAATTCGGCAGCCAGTGCGTCGTGGGCGGGCTCGCGGCGGGCATAGTCCCGCAACAGACCGCGCAGGCGATCGTCAAGCACGGCAAGGGTTTCGGCAGTCTGGCGCATGAATGGGGGCGGTTCGGAAAAATACTGCTCATTATCGCCGTTCATTGTTGCGATTGCGCTTGTGCGTTGGCTTCAGCTTTGGCTAAGGTACAGCGGGCTGTTCGCACGGCCTTCACCATTCAAGGCAGCCGGCAACGTATCGGCCGCCCACCCCATCCGATCACTAGGAAGTACTGCATGCTGAAAGCTCTGTTGAGGGTCAAGCCGGTCCAGCCGGCCGGGCACGTCGATGCCGGCGAACCCATCGAAGGCAGCCTGGACGGCGAAGCCACGTTGAAACGGACCCTCACGGCTAAACACCTCATCCTGCTGGGCGTGGGTGCGGTGATCGGCGCAGGTATCTTTGTGCTGACCGGCCAGGCCGCAGCCAACCACGCGGGCCCGGCGGTCATGCTGTCGTTCGTGCTGGCCGGTTTCGCCTGTGCGCTGGCGGGCCTGTGCTATGCCGAGTTCGCGGCGATGATGCCGGTCTCCGGCAGTGCCTATTCCTATTCCTATGCCACCCTCGGCGAAGGCATGGCCTGGTTCATCGGCTGGTGCCTGGTGCTGGAGTACCTGTTCGCCTCGGCATCGGTCGCGGTGGGCTGGTCGGCCTACCTGATCAGTTTCATCACCACCACGCTGCACATGCCGTTCCCGGACCTGCTCAGCGCCGCGCCCATCGCCTGGACCGGCAGCGAGTTCGTCTCCTCCGGCAAGCTGTTCAACCTGCCTGCGGTGCTGATCGTGGCGGCGGTGTCCGGCCTGCTGTACGTGGGCGTGACCCAGTCGGCCTTCGTCAACGCCATCATCGTGGCGATCAAGGTCACCGTCATCTGCCTGTTCATCGGCATCGGCGCGGCCCATATCGACCCGGCCAACTGGCAGCCGTTCATCCCGGAAAACACCGGCGTGCCGGGTGAGTTCGGCTGGAGCGGCATCTTCCGCGCGGCCACCATCGTGTTCTTCGCCTATATCGGCTTCGATGCGGTCTCCACCGCCGCCGGCGAAACCAAAGACCCACAGCGCAACATGCCGATCGGCCTGCTCGGCTCGCTGGCGGTGTGCACCATCGTCTACATCATCGTCTGCGCGGTACTGACCGGCATGATGCCGTACCACCTGCTGGGCACCGACAAGCCGGTGGCCACCGCACTGGAGCCCTACCCGACCTTGTCGTGGCTGAAGACCCTGGTCGAGATCGGCGCCATCGCCGGCCTGTCCTCGGTGGTGCTGGTGATGATGATGGGCCAGACCCGCATCGCCTACACCATTTCCCGCGACGGCCTGCTGCCGAAGTTCTTCGGCAAGGTCCACGCCCGGTTCCGCACGCCTTACTGGGCCACGATCGTGGTCGGCGTGATCGCCGCCGCGCTGGCCGGCCTGGTGCCGCTGAACGTGCTCGGCGAACTGGTGTCGATGGGCACCCTGCTGGCCTTCGCCACCGTCTGCATCGGCGTGCTGGTGCTGCGCTATACCAAGCCGGAGATCCATCGCCCGTTCCGCGTACCGGCGGTGTGGATCATCTGCCCGCTTGGCGCCGCGGCCTGCCTGTTCCTGTTCTGGCAGGCGTTCGTGGTGCACTGGCACCTGTTCGTCGGCTGGACCGTGCTGGGCATGCTGATTTACCTCGGCTACGGCATGCGCAACAGCAAGCTGGCCAAGTCGCCCTGATCCGCCTACGGGCCGGCCTCGCGCCGGCCCGTCCGTTTTCCCCGCGCGCCGCTCTTGGCGCGCTTCGACAAGACCACCACACATGTTCAAGCAACTGTGGGCCACCAAGCACCCGCATGCCGCCCATGAAGACGCCAACGGCCTGAGCCTGCGCCGCCACCTAGGCCCCTGGGGGCTGACCGCCCTCGGCATCGGCGCGGTGATCGGCGGCGGCATCTTCGTCATCACCGGCCAGGCGGCCGCCAACCACGCCGGCCCCGCGATCATGCTGTCGTTCGTGCTGGCCGCCATCTGCTGCGCCTTCTGCGCGCTGGCCTACGCCGAGTTCGCCTCGATGGTGCCGGTCTCCGGCAGCGCCTATACCTATACCTATGCCACCTTCGGCGAACTTTCGGCCTGGTTCATCGGCTGGATGCTGGTGCTCGAATACGGCGTCTCTGCATCGGCGGTGGCGGTCAGCTGGACCGGCTACTTCCTCAGCCTGCTCAGCCAGTTCGACATCCATCTACCGGCAGCGCTGGTCAGTGCGCCACTGGACGCACAGCTGCGGCCCACCGGCGCGATCGCCAACCTGCCCGCCGCGGCACTGGTACTGTTGCTGACCTGGCTGTGCTACGTCGGCATCAGCAAGTCCTCGACGATGAACATGGCAATGGTCGTGCTCAAGACCGGCCTGATCGTGCTGGTCATCGTGGTCGGCTGGAAGTACGTGGACACCAGCAACTGGACCCCGTTCATTCCGGCCAATGAAGGCGCGGGCAAGTACGGCATGGAAGGCGTGCTGCGTGGCGCGGCGATGGTGTTCTTCGCCTACATCGGTTTCGAGGCGGTATCGGTGGCGGCCCAGGAATCGAAGAACCCGCAGCGTGACATGCCGATCGGCATGATGCTGTCGCTGGTGATCTGCACCGTGCTGTACATCGCGATGGCCGCAGTGATGACTGGCCTGGTGCCGTTCCAGCTGCTGGGCACCGACGAGCCGGTGGTGACTGCCGTGGCCGCACACCCGCAGCTGGGCTGGCTGCGCTGGGTGGTCGAGGTCGGCGCGCTGGTCGGCCTGTCATCGGTAGTGCTGGTGATGATCATCGGCCAGCCGCGCATCTTCATGATCATGGGCCGCGACGGTCTGCTGCCGCCGGTGTTCACCAGGATCCACCCGAAGTACCGCACCCCGCACATCAACACGGTGATCACCGGCATCGGCATCGCGCTGCTGGCGGCGCTGTTCCCGCTGGACATTCTCGGCGAGCTGACCTCGATGGGCACGCTGATTGCGTTCGCGGCGGTCTGCGCCGGCGTGCTGATCCTGCGCCGCACCCAACCGGATCTGCCGCGCCCTTTCCGCATGCCGATGGCCTGGCTGATCTGCAGCCTGGGCGTGCTGAGCTGCCTGGCGCTGCTGTCAGCGATGACAATGCACAACTGGATGCTGATGGGCGTCTGGACCTTCGTCGGTTTCGTGATCTATTTCTGCTACGGCTTCAGGCACAGCCGCCTGCGGGGGAAGTAAGGGGTTTTGCATTGCAGGGCCTGCGGCCCTGCCCCCGCCTTTGAAGCCGGAGCAACGGCAACAGCAACGGCAACAGCTGGGCTGAGGGCTTGGCGGGGAGGCATGGGTTCGCGGGGGACGCCGTGAATCCATCCCTGGAGGCTTGGCCGCGGCATCCATGCCGCGGACACCCCCGCGAACCCATGCCCCCCGCCCCTGACAGTATCCCGGTGCGTCCGGTGGATCCACGCCATGCGTGGATGAAACGTTCTCATGAACGAATGCTCCGGAATGAATGATTCTGTAGAGCGGAGCCATGCTCCGCTCCGAGCAAGCGCAGCGAAGCGACCCGCTTTCGCTTTTCCTTCTTCACTCCGTGGCCGGCCGCGCGCCGGAACCTGTCAGAGGCGGGGCGGGTGGGCCGTGCAGGGGCGTTGGCGCCTCGGATGGCGCCATCGAGCTTACAGGGATGTACTTGCAGCGTCCCCTGCACGGCCCACCCGCCCCGCCCTACCCATTGGACCGCTCTACACGACCCGCCACGAGGGGCTCAGCCGTTGGCCGAATCCAGTAAAATCGCCGACATGAACGCCCCCACCTTCCCGTACGACACCGCGCGCCTGAGCGAACTGGCCCAGCTGCTGATCGACAACATCCGCGAACTGGCCCACGCCGGCTGGACCCCGGCCACCAGCAGCAACTTCTCCCACCGCCTGGACGACCGCCACGCGGCGATCACCGTCTCGGGCAAGGACAAGGGCCGCCTGATCGAGGATGACATCATGGTGGTGGACTTCGACGGCCAGGCCGTGGGCCGTCCGTTGCGCCCGTCCGCCGAGACCCTGCTGCACACCCAGCTGTACCGCCGCTTCCCGGAGGTCGGCTGCGTGCTGCATACGCATTCGCCGGTGCAGACCATCGCCTCGCGCCTGTATGCGCCGCAGGGCCACATCCGCCTGGAGGGTTACGAGCTGCTGAAGGCCTTCGCCGGCAACAGCACCCACGAGATGGCCATCGACGTGCCGGTGTTCGCCAATACCCAGGACATGAACGTGCTTTCGCAGCAGGTCGATGACCTGCTCGACCGGCAGAACCTGTGGGGCTACCTGATCGACGGCCATGGGCTGTACGCCTGGGGCCGCGATATGGCCGAAGCACGCCGCCACCTGGAAGCGTTCGAATTCCTGTTCCACTGCGAACTGGAACTGCGCAAGCTGCGCAGCTGAACCGGCGCGCAGGTGCAGATGCCGATCCGGAATCTGCGCCCCCCCCCACCCTGCTACCCTGTCTTCCCCCGAGACGTTCAAGCTGCCGCCATGAGCCGACTGCGCATCTACGACGACACCCGCCCCGAATCGCCGCTGCTGGACACCCAGGACGGCGCGGTCATCGCTGCCGAACTGCAGAAGATCGGCGTCACCTTCGAGCGCTGGCAGGCCACCGCGCCAGTCGCGCCGGGCGCCAGCCAGGAGGAAGTGTTCGCCGCCTACCGTGCGGACATCGACCGCCTGGTCGCCGAGCGCGGCTTCAAGAGCGTGGACGTGGCCTCGATCGCCCCGGACAACCCGAACCGCGCCGAGCTTCGGAAAAAGTTCCTCGACGAGCACTTCCACAAGGAAGACGAGGTGCGCTTCTTCGTCGCCGGCTCCGGCCTGTTCACCCTGCACGTGGGTGACAAGGTCTATGAGATCGAGTGCGTGAAGGACGACCTGATCGCCGTGCCCGATGGCACCACCCACTGGTTCGACATGGGCGAGGAACCCAGCTTCGTGGCGATCCGTTTCTTCACCGAGCCGGACGGCTGGGTCGGCCATTTCACCGGCACCGACATCGCGCAGAAGTTCCCTCGTTACGTACCCACCCAGGCGTCCTGATCCATGCAAGCCCGCGTCATCCTGACCGACATCGAAGGCACCACCAGCAGCATCTCGTTCGTCAAGAACGTGCTGTTCCCCTATGCCCGCAAGGCCCTGCCCGCGTTCGTCGCCGAACACGGCCAGCAGCCGGAAGTGCGCCGCTGGCTGGATGCGGTGGCGACCGAGATCGGCGGTGCCTGCCAGGACAGCCTGGTGGCCGAGACCCTGCAGGGCTGGATCGACCAGGACCGCAAGCACACCGCGCTGAAAGCGCTGCAGGGCCTGATCTGGGATGAAGGCTACCGCCGCGGCGACTACACCGCGCACTTCTACCCGGAGGTGGCGCCGGTGTTGAAGGGCTGGCACGCTTCCGGCCTGTCGCTGTACGTGTATTCCTCCGGCTCGGTGCCGGCACAGAAGCTGTTCTTCGGCTTCAGCGATGCCGGTGACCTCAGCCCGCTGGTGTCGGGCTGGTTCGATACCGAGATCGGAGGCAAGCGCGAGGCCGACAGCTACCGCCGCATCGTGCAGGCCATCGGCGTACCGGCCGGCGAGATCCTGTTCCTGTCCGATGTGGTGGAAGAGCTGGATGCCGCCCGTGAAGCCGGCCTGCAGACGCGCCTGATCGACCGCCGCGACGACTACCCGATGCCGCGCACCGGCCAGGCCGCCAATGGCCACGAGCGGGTCGAGAACTTCCAGCAGATCCAACTGTAAAAAAGAAGGGTGTGCGGACCAACGGTCCGCACCTACCCGGCTCCGCTTCTGGTAGTTGCCAACCTTGGTTGGCATACGGCCGATGTGTCAACCAAGGTTGACACCTACCAGAACATGGTTCACCTGCCCTCATCGATCGTTGAGCGTTTTCACCTTCAGCGCTTCGCGCAGGGTAACCAGATCCACCGGGCCGCGTACGGCGATATCGCGGGTTTCGCCCGGCAGCAAGTCCAGCAGATTGTCTTCGACCTGCACATCCAACGCACCGAAATCAATCGACGCCGCGCGCACGTAAGCCGCGCTTTCCAGCCGTAGTCGATAGTGGTCGCCTTCGATGGACAACGTGGCCTTGAGCTTCTGCCGCGGCAACATCTGGTCCTTGGCTTCGACGAATCCGACCACCTGCCGCGCGCTCACCGCCCCGTTCTGCAGCAGCTCGAACACCGCCACCGTGCGCTTCGGGTCGGCACCGGCCAGCAGCTCGGCATCGCGGAAATCACCGATCGAGGTCACGCCCGACGCCGCCAGCGTCACCGCGTCCTCGCGACGGCGCAGCACCTTCCCTTCCACGTCCATCACCCGCAGCCGCCAACGTGCATCCAGCGCCGCACCGTCATTGATCAGGCGTACCCGCGTGCTGCCCTCATCGCGCAGCGCCGCTACCGTGACCGGCGCGAAGAAGCGCCGCGCGGCAAAGTGCAGCGCCTTCCAGCGACCGAAGTAGTCCACGCTGGACCATGAAGCACCCGGCCAGACATCGTCGAGCTGCCAGTACAGCGAGCCCATCGTGTACGGCCGCGAAGCGCGATGGTGCAACGCGGCCAGCGCGATGCCATCGGCCTGCATCACCTGGCTGAGGTAGACAAAGTCCTCGAAGTCCTTCGGCGTGCCGTAGCCCAGTTCGATGTAGTGCCGCAGGCGGCTGTTGCCCTCGCCGGCCATGAATTTCTGGTGCGCGCGGATCACCGGGCTGTCGATGCGCTGCTCGGCGCGGGTGGCGATCTGGTCCACGGTGGCCACCGACGGCCATGCCTGCAGGCCGTACTCGGACATGAAGCGTGGCGTCTCACGCAGGTAGGCCTGCACCGGCAGCGCCGGATTGCCCCAGACCTGCCAGTAGTGCTTGTCGCCGCGGGTGGAATCGTTGGCCTTCCCGTCCAGATCATTGCTGGGCGAACTGGACCAGTACGGTACGCCCAGTCCTTCCTCGCCCACCACTTGGCGCAGGTCGTTGCCGAACAGGTCGACATAGCCCTGCCAGACCTTCGCCGCAAATGCCGGGTCGGCCGCCTGCAGGTCGCGGCCGTGACCCCAGTCCTTCCAGGCGGTTTCTTCCTCGTTGTTGCCACACCACAGCACGATGCTGGGGTGATGGCGCAGCCGGCGCACATTGTCGCGTGCCTCGGCCACCACGCTGGCACGGAAGGCCGGATCGTAGCCCGGCTGCATGCCACCACCGAACATGAAGTCCTGCCAGACCAGCAGGCCCAGTTCGTCGGCGATGTCGAAGAACGCATCGTCCTCGTAGTAGCCGCCACCCCAGTTGCGCAGCATGTTCATGTTGGCGTCGCGTGCGGCGGTCAGCACCTGGCGCAGGCGCGCGGCGTCGACCCGTGCGGGTAAGGCATCGAACGGAATGACGTTGGCGCCCTTTGCGAAGATCTCCACGCCGTTGATGACGAAAGCGAAGCCCTGCCCGCCCTTGCCGTCTTCCTCGCGGCGCAGTTCAACCGTGCGCAGGCCGATGCGCTGCTCGCGCACCAGCTCCGGCGCGCCACCTTGGTCCAGGCGGGCCTGCACCGTGTAGCGGTCCTGCGCGCCGTGGCCGACTGGCCACCAACGCCGCGGATCGGCCAGTTCAACCGGAACCTCGATGCTGTTCTGGCCGGGCTTCAGCAGCACCGTGCGCTGCACCTGGGCCACGTTGCGGCCCTGCGGATCCTGCACATCCACATTCACCACGGCCGAGCCCGCCGCCGCGCCCTGCTCCACTCGCAGCAGCACGGCCAGCTTCGCCTGCTCCGCGCTCAATGCATCCGTGCGCACCGCAAGATCGGTCAGGCGGTGCGCGTCCCAAGCCTGCAGATCGATTCCGCGCCAGACGCCGGCGGTGACATAGCGCGGACCCCAGTCCCAGCCGAAGTGGTAGGCCGGCTTGCGCGCGAAGTTGCCGACCATCGCGTCCTTCGGCTCATCGCCATACGGCGACGGGTAGTTGCCAGCGATCTTGTGCGGCATCGCCTGCACGCCCGGCAGCAGGGTGCGGATCGGCGAACGGAACACGATCTGCAGTTCATTGTTGCTCGCACGGAGGCGGCCTTCGACCCGGGCACGCCACGTGCGGTGTGCGTTGTCCGCGCGCAGCAGCGGCTTTCCGTTGAGGCTGACTTCGGCGTAGGTATCCAGCCCATCGAAGCGCAGTTCGGCATTGGGCCTGGACAGCGTCGCGGCATCGACGTCGAAGCGCGCGCGGTACTCCCAGGCAGCCAGGCCGATCCACTGCAGTTCGGCCTCGGGCGCACCGACATACGGATCACGGATCAATTCGTGAGCCAGCAGGTCGGTGTGCACGCTGCCCGGCACCGTCGCCGCCCGCCATTGCTGCAGGCCCGGATGGGCTGCACCCTGCGCGTCGCCGGGCAGCATGCGGAACTTCCACTGCGCCTGCAGCGGCGCGGCAGCGACCGGGAAGGCGGACGCCGCGATCAGCAGCAGGAGCAGGCGGACAACGAGGGGAAAGCGATGCACGGGATGCTCCTGTTATTCCGCCGGGCTTGGCCCGGCGCTACCTGCAAGTCCAGCTCACGGCAGCACCGGGCCATGCCCGGCGCACCAACCTCAACGCACCACGTTCAACACTTCGTAGCACGCACCCATGGTGTGGTAATCCACCTTGCCGGCCGGGCTCTTCTCGTCGCTGTACTTGCGATTGTCGGCATCGAGGATGCGGAACCAGGCGCCGTACCGGTGATCGACGAAGTGTTCCCACGAATACGCCCAGATACGCTGGTACCACTGCCAATAGCGGTCATCGCCGGTACGCTTGGCCATCAGTGCGGCGGTCGCCAGCGTCTCCGCCTGCACCCAGAAATACTTGTCGTCGTCGCAGACGAAACTGTCGCCACCGATCGGGGCGCCATCCATGCCCGGCTGCCGGCGCGATTCCGGCGCGAAACCGTAGTACAGGCCACCCCGCGCCTCGTCCCAGCTGCGCGCCACGGCCACGTCGAACAGGTGCTGCGCGGTCGGCACCAGCCAATCGGCCTGCACATGGCGGTCCAGGATCAACAGCAGCTTGGCCCATTCGGTCTGGTGGCCCGGCTGGAAGCCCCACGGGCGGAACAGGTGCTTGGGGTCATCCAAGTTGTAATCCCAGTCGATCTCCCACTTGGAATCGTAGTGCTCCCACACCAGGCCACCGGCCTTGGCGGCCTGGCGGCGGGTCATGTTGTCGGCCAGCTGCAACGCGCGCTCCACATAGCGCTGTTCGCCGCTGGCCTCGAAGGCGGCCAGCATCGCCTCGCACATGTGCATGTTGGCGTTCTGGCCACGGTAGCCGGTGAAATTCCACTGCCCATCGGCTTCGTCCTTGTAGAGGCCGTGCTGCGGCTCCCAGAAACGCGCTTCCAGCAGCTGCCAGGTCTCGTCCATCCATGCGCGGGCCTGTTCGAGACCGGCCTTCAGCGCGCAGCTGTAGGCCAACAGCGCGAACGCCACGCCATAGCAGTGGTTCATGTCGTCCTCGACCTTGCCATCGCGCAGGGTCCAGGCGTAGCCACCGGTGGCCGGATTGCGATGCACCTCGCGCAGATAGCGCACGCCATGCTCGACTGCGTCGCGGTATTCGGCGTTGCCGAACTCGCGGTATGCCATCGCGTAGTTGAAGACGAAACGGGTGCTGCTCACCAGGTGGCGGTGGCTGGCATCGTAGATGCTGCCGTCATCACGGAAGTAGTGGAAGAAGCCGCCGTTCGGATCGATGCAGCGCGGGTGGTAGAACGCCATCGTGTCGGCGATGTGCGCCCGCAGGAACGCGGGTGAACGGAAATCGGGCGAGGTGCTCATGCGGTAATGTCCTGGGCCTGCAGCAGCTGCTGCACTTCATCGAGCGAGGGCATCGCGGCGAACGCGCCCTTGCGGGTAACAGCCAGAGCGCCGACCGCGGCACCGAAGCGCAGCGTGGCGGTGATCGCCTCCGGGTCCTGGCAGAACGCTGCAAAGCCTGCACCGGCCCCGCCACGCTCCAGCAGCCCAACCAGCACGCCACCGACGAAGGCATCGCCAGCAGCCGTGGTGTCGACCGTGGCCACGCGGAAACTGGTGACCGTGCCGTGGTTGTCGCGGGTGTACCAGTGCAGCGTGGCCGCACCGTCGGTGACGATGACCCAGCGCGCCTGCGCGGCCAGCAGGCGCCGCAGCACCGTCGCCTCGCCGTCACTGCCCAGCGGCGCGGCCAGGTAGTCCAGCTCCTCGCGCGACAGCTTGACCAGGTCGGCACGTTCCAGCGCCTGCCACAGGCGCGGCGTCGGGTCCTCGTTGGCCGGCCACAGCGCCGGGCGCAGATTGAGGTCCAGGCTGACCACCGCACCGGCGTCACGGGCGCGGTCCATGCCGGCGAAGGTCGCCTCGGCAATGCCCGGCTCGGTCAGGCTGTTGGAGCAGACATGGAAGCACTGCGCGCTGTCGAAGCACGCGGCCTGGAAGTCGCTGTCACGGAACAGCAGGTCGGCCGCCGGTGGGCGGTAGAAACTGAAGCTGCGCTCGCCGCTGGCATCCAGCGCGACGAAGGCCAGCGCGGTCTTTGCCGCATCGGTACGCACGATGTAATCCGTGCCCACGCCGTGCTCGGCCAGGCTGTCCGCCAGGAAGTCACCGAACATGTCTCGGCCCAGCATGCCGACGAACTGGGTCTTCGCCCCCAGTCGCGCTGCCGCCACCGCAACGTTGGCCGGCGCACCGCCGGCGTACTGAAGGAATGCGCGCGGGGTGTCGGCCGAGGCCGGCGGCTGCGCTAGTAGATCGATCAAAATTTCGCCGAAGCAGACAATGGCACCCATTCCGGACTCAGCCTCCCTGCGTTGCGGAAGCCGGCGTACGTGCGCCGACCAGTCCGTAGAAAATGATGTAGCCGTAGCACAGCAGCGGCAGGATGAAGCTGGCCTGCACACCGATGTGGTCGGCCAGCACGCCCTGCAGGTACGGCACCACGGCACCGCCGACGATGGCCATGATCAGCAGGCTGGAGCCCTTGTTGGTCAGCGGCCCCAGGCGCTCGATGCTCAGCGCGAAGATGGTCGGGAACATGATCGAGTTGAACAGGCCGATCGCCACCACCGAGTACAGCGCGATGCTGCCAGAGGTCAGCATGGTCGTAACCAGCAGGGCCACGTTGACCAGCGCGAAGATCGCCAGCAGGCGGCTGGGCGAGAAGCGCGCCAGCAGCGCCGAGCCGGCGAAGCGGCCAATCATCGCCATCGTCCAGTAGGCCGACACGTAATGGGTGGCCTCCTGTTCGCTGAAGCCACCGATGTTGGGCATCGACAGGTAATTGACCAGGAAGCTGCCGATCGACACTTCGGCACCGACGTAGAAGAAGATGCCCAGCACGCCCAGCAGCAGGTGGCGCTTGCGCAGTGCATCCAGGTAGCTGTGGTGGTGACCCTGGTCAGCCTGCTCGGTGGCGTCGCTCAACGCCGGCAGGCGGAACAGGAACACGAACAGCGCCAGCAGTACCAGCGCCACCGCCAGGCCTACGTATGGACCCTGCACGGCCTGCGCCTCGGCGGCACGGTAGGCCAGCTGCTCGGCGGCCGGCAGCGCCGCGATGTCATCGGCACTCTTCACCGTGTTGGACAGGATCAACATGCCGCCAAAGATCGGGGCGATGGCCGTGCCCAGCGAGTTCAACGCCTGCGCCAGGGTCAGGCGGCTTGAGCTGGTCTGCTCCGGTCCCAGCAGTGCGACGTACGGGTTGGCGGCGACCTGCAGCACCGTGATGCCGGTCGCCAGCACGAACAGTGCACCGAGGAAGGCGCCGTAGACGCGCAGCTCGGCCGCGGGCCAGAAACCCAGTGCGCCGATACCGGCGATCAGCAGGCCGGCCACGATGCCCTTCTTGTAACCCAGCGCCGCCACCAGCCGACCCGCCGGCAGCGACATCAGGAAATAGGTGCCGAAGAAGGTGAACTGCACCAGCATCGCCTTGGCGTAGTTCAGCTCGAACACCGCCTTCAGGTGCGGGATCAGGATGTCATTGAGGCAGGTCAGGAAGCCCCACATGAAGAAGATCGTGGTGACCACGGCCAGCGCCTTGCCGTTGGTGACGGCGGGTGCGTTGCCCGAAGAACCCGATGGACGGGGCGTTGCGGAGATCGGCATGCGGTACGCGCCTCGATGCGCGGAAGGTCGTTGTTGCGTGGAAGGGATGTATGAAAGGAATCAGTTCGGTCGTGCGGCACTGCTTTCGCGGATGCGCAGCTGCACCGGCGCGACCGTGCGCCGCGGCGGCGCATCCGGTTCGTCCAGCCGTTGCAGAAGCAGCGCCGCAGCTTGCCGGCCACGCTCGCGCGGGTCGGCGGTCAACGTGGTCAGTGGCGGCACCGCCACCGCAGCCTCGGAAATATCATCGAAACCGGTAACGGCAAAATCGCCGCCCGGACGGATGCCACGCGAATTCAGGCCCAGCATCAGGCCCAACGCGACGGTGTCGTTGTAGCAGACCGCCGCACTCGGGCGATGGCCGTCGGCAAACAACTCATCGGTGCGCGCGGCGGCTTCCAGGCGGTTCGGTGCAGATTCGATCATCCAGCCCGGCGGCAGCGACAGACCGGCCTCGGCCAGCGCCTGCTGGAAACCGGCACGGCGCTGGTGGCACGAACTGGATGCGGCGTGGCCGCCGAAGAAAGCGATCTGGCGATGGCCGCGCTCGATCAGGTGGCGCGTGGCGAGATAGGCGCCGTGCTGGTTGTCGAGGGTGAGGAAATCCCAGTCAGCCCCTTCAAGCTCGCGGTTGAACAGCAGCACGTTGGCATTGGCACCCAGCGCCTGCCGCAGCAGCGTGGTATCACTGCCCTCGGCCGGCGACAGGATCAGGCCGGCCGGGGTGTGCTCCATCAGCGTGGACAGCACCGCCTGCTGGCGCTCCGGCGATTCGCCGGTGCTGCCCAGCAGGGTCACATAACCACGCCCGCCCAGCGCCTCATCCACACCGGATGCGAATTCGGCGAAGAACGGGTTGGACAGATCGTTGATCACCAGCGCGATGCTTGATGACGTGCGCCGGCGCAGGTTGGCCGCCGCGCGGTTGTAGACATAACGCTGGCGGCGCAGTTCGGCCTCGACCTTGGCGCGGGTATCGACGTTGACCAGTGGGCTGCCGCGCAGCACCAGCGACACCGTTGCCCGTGACACGCCGATGGCACGCGCGATGTCGGTCACCGTCACCGCCTTGCCGGCGCGTTTGCTGGGACTGCTGCCGTTGTCGTTCATCGTCTTCCCGGACTCCGCTGGATGCTCAAGCCTAATGGATCAGGGACCTGTCGTGCCGTGCCGTTCGCTGGGTCACCGCGAACGGCACAGTCCGTCTCAGCGCAGCTGGCTACCCGGTGCCGCGCACCAGGATACCGGCAGGTCCTTCACCGCCGTGCCCCAGCCCTGCTCCGGCGCCTTCGCGTCGAGCGCGAACTGCAGGCGCGGGCCCTGCTGCAGCTGGTTCCAGTCCAGCCAAACCGGCGCATGCGGCCGGCCATCGACCTGCACGCCCTGCACATACTGCAGGCGGCGGCCATCGGCGCCCGGCGCATCGATGCGCAGCGTGCGGCCATTGCCCATGTCCACTTCCACCTTGCTGAAGCGCGGGGTGTGCAGCAGGAACTGGCCACTGCCCGGCACCGCCGGGTACACGCCGATGGCGCTGAACAGGTACCAGGCCGACATCGTGCCGAGGTCATCGTTGCCGGTCACGCCGTTGGGGGCGTTGGTGAACAGCTGCTGCGCCGCACGCACCACGGCGGCGGTCTTCCACGGCTGGCCGATCAGCGTGTACAGCCACGGCGCGTGCAGGTCCGGCTCGTTGTTCGGGTTGTAGCGGAACTGGTTGTAATAGCTGTACGGCCCGACCACCCACGCCTTGCGGGCGGCATTGAGCGGGTCGGCCTGCAGCGCGTCCATCGCGAAGAACGCATCGAGGCGGCGGCCGGCCTGTTCGCGGCCGTCCATGGCTTCGACCAGGCCCGGCACGTCCTGCTGCGCCAGCCACTGGTACTGCCACGCCGTGCCTTCATGGAAACCGTGATGCGAGCGCGGGCTGTAGTGGCCATCGGCCGGGGTGTACCACTGGCCATCCTCGGTGCGCGGGCGGGGGAAACCGGTGAAGCCGGTCTCGGCGTCACGCACCTGCGGGTCCCACACCTTGCGCCAGTTGCGGCCGCGCTCACGCAGCGTCGCCGCGTCCTGCGCATGGCCGAGGCCATCGGCCATCTGCGAAAGCGCACAGTCGGCCAGCGCGTATTCCAGCGTCGCCGAACCGCCGTGATGCGGATCGACGTCCATGCCCTTGGACGGGAACGCGCGGTCGTAGACCACGTAGCCCTTGTCCAGATAGGTCGGGTTGCCGGAGCGGCCAGCCATGCGCGAGTTCAGCGGCGGCGTGCCGAAGGCATTGCGGCGCAGCGCATCCCAAGCCCGCGATTCACGGCCCTTGAGCGCACCGAAGCGCCACAGGTCGACCATGAACGGGGTGACCGGATCGCCGGTCATGATGTTGGTCTCGAAGTTGGCATAGCCCCAGCGCGGCAGCCAGCCGCCCTGCTCGTCGATCGCCAGCAGGGTACGGCCGATGTCGCGCGCCACGTCCGGACGGGTCAGCGCCAACCACTGGTTCTGCGCGCGGTAGGTATCCCACAGCGAGAAGTACTCGTAGTAGGTCCAGCCATCGGCACGGTGGATGCCATCGTCATAGCCGCGGTAGCGGCCGTCGGCGTCGTTGCCGGTCATCGGCTGCAGCAGCGCGTGGTAGACCGCGCTGTAGAACACAGCGCGGTCGTCGGCGTTGCCACCCTGCACGCGCACCCGGCCCAGCTGCTCGCGCCACGACTGCTGGGACAGCGCCCGCATCCGGTCGAAACCGAGCAGCGCCCCGCCCTGCATGCCTTCCGCGCGCAGGTTGGTACGCGCGCCTTCGGCATCCACGTGCGAGATCGCGCTGACCGCCGTCACCGACTGGCCCTTGGCCAGGTCGAAGCTGAGCCAAGCACCGTTCGGCTTCTGCTCGCCTTCCATGCTGTGGCGCGCGCCCGGCAGGCCACCGCCCTCGCCCCAGGTGCCATGCGCCTTGAACGGACGGTCGAACTCGATGCGGAACCAGGTGGTGTACTGATGACCGCCACAGAAGCTCTTGGTCACCAGCTTGCCCTCGACTACACGGTCGCCGACCACATCGACCACGCTGCCGATCACTGAATGGCGTTCGTTGGCCTGGCCGACATTGACGAGGACGTGGCCATCGCCGCTGCGCTGGCTGAAGGTGTAGCGCTCGGCCGCGGCACGGGTGCGCGCGGTCGCCTCGGCATCGATGCCGCCGTAGCTGGTCAGGCGCACCTTGTAGTAGCCAGCCTGGCCGATCTCGCCGTCATGCGTGTAGTTCGAGGCATACGTCTTGTGGTCGAACTTCTTGGGGTTTCCGGTATCGAAATCGCCGCCCGGGCCGATCGAGCCGGTCACCGGCAGCACCGACACCTGGCCGCCCTGTTCCCAGCAGCCGGCACCGGAGATGAAGGAGTGGCCAAAGCCACGGATCTTCTCGTCGTCATAGCGCCAACCCGAATAGTGGCTGCCGATCGGGCTGACCTGGATCAGGCCGAACGGCGCCGACGCGCCCGGGAACGTATTGCCGTCGTCCTTGCTGCCGATGAATGTATTGACCTCCCGCTCCAGCGCTGCCGGCGCGGCCTGCAGCAGCATCGGCACCGCCGACAGCGCGAACAGGCAGGCCAGGCGCGACAGCGGGCGCGAGGTCGATGGGACGGCGGGAGCGGACGGCACTGGGCGCATGTCAGGTTCCTGTAGTCGATGACGCGGAGGCAGACGGCCGGGGTCGTTCGGCACCGTTCCGCTGAGTCCCGCCGTGACCGGCAGAGAGCTCCCCCTGGAATGACGCCCGACCCATGCGACCGTGAATTTAGATCGATTCAAGTAGAGCATGCAGGTTCAGCCGAATGCATTCTGCGGCGCAGCATGAGAGGGGTGTTCGGCAGGGCTGCGCCCTGCACCTGCTTCGAGCTGGAGCAACAGCAACAGCAGAAGCAGGCATTCGGCGGGATGGCGGGGTGGGTCCGGTTGCGGGGGACGCTGCAAGTACATCCATGTAAGCTCGGTCGCCGCATCCATGCGGCTCACGCCCCCGCAACCGGACCCACCCCGCCTTCGACAGAGTCCCGCGATCTGTAGATCCACGCCATGCGTGGATGAATCTCTGTCGGATAACGAAATCGATTGGAGTCAGATCCGTTTTCCGCTGGAAAACGGATCTGACTCCATGACCCCACGCAATTCCAGGACCCATCCAACCGTCACCGGGAAACTGTCAAAGGTGGGGCGGTGTGGGCTGGCAGGACCGTTGGCGCCATGGATGGCGCCATCGAGCCCCCATGGACGGGTTTACGGCGTGTCCTGCCAGCCCACACCGTCCCGCCAAACCAGCAGAAAACCAGAGCCGCTTTGGCTTTGGCTTTGGCTTTGGCTTTGGCTTTAGCTTTGGCCGTTGCCCTGGCTTCAAGCAGGTGCAGGGCGCAGCCCTGCCGACCCACCCTTCCCCTGCGCACGAAAACGATTTCACTGATTTCAGCAAACCGTCATCCCTTCGCCACGCCAGTACCATATTGCGCAGCAGCATGCGCCCACGGGCGACCCGTGCTAAAAATCGCCCGCCCATCGCTTAGATCGATCCAAGAACGACATTGCGATGGCCGGGAGTTGGGGGAGCAGCAACAGGACGTACCAGGCCACACGCGCGGTGCTCTGCCACCCACATGGCGACAGCCGCAAAGTCACTTCAAATTAGATCGATTCAAGTTGTCCGTGCCACGTCACCGGATCAATCCAGGAGAGAGGGAGAGATGGGAATGAAGCATTCAATACGTACGCATGGCCAGGACGCACTGTCGTTGGCCATCGCGCTGGCATTGGCCGCCGCCGTCATTCCGGCTGGCGCCGCCGCGCAACAGGCCACGTCTACCGGCGCGCCGGATGCCACCACTCTGGACAGCGTCCAGGTCACCGGCTACCGCTATGCCATTGAAAAGAGCCTTGAGCAGAAGCGCGATGCCAACGCCGTGGTCGAAGTGATCACCGCCGAGGACGTCGGCAAGTTCCCCGACAAGAACGTGGCCGACGCACTGCAGCGCGTGCCCGGCGTGGTCATCACCCGCAGCGGTGGTGAAGGCAAGAGTGTCAGCGTGCGCGGCCTTGCGCCGGACCTGACCCTGACCCAGTTGAACGGCAACTACGTGGCCACGTCGGAAACCAACGACGAAGCCACCCGTTCGTTCAACTACACCCTGCTGCCGTCGAACATGCTGTCCAGCGCCGAGCTGTTCAAGTCGCCGGAAGCACGCATCGACGAAGGCGGCATCGGCGGCACGGTCATCCTGCACACCCGCCGTCCGCTGGACATGGAGTCCAACTCGGGCTTCGTCACACTGGAGGGCACCTCCTCCGATACCCACCACGATATCGACCCGCAGGCCTCGGCCCTGTATTCGTGGCACAGCAAGGATGAGCGTTTCGGCGTGCTGGTCGGCGTGACGCAGCAGAAGCGCACGACCCGTACCATGGAAGCCAGCACCGAGGACTACCAGTGGTACGGCGCCGGCAGGGCACGCGACGCCTATGGCAACGTGCAGCAGCAGGATGGCATCCACTACTGGTGGGGCAAGTCCGGCTTCAACAACCAGACCGGCGGCAACTACAGCGACTTCTTCATGCCGACCTCGGTCAACTTCGCGGTGAAGGAAGAAAAGCGCGAGCGCAAGGGCGGCCAGCTGACCTTCCAGTTCAAGCCGGTCGACAACGTCACGATGACCGCCAACTACTTCCGCTTCGAGCTGCAGGGTGACTACACCCAGAACATGCTGAAGATTCCGGAATGGAGCATGGCGCGCTACAACCAGGACGGCAACTGGGCCGGAGGCCGCCTGCTCAATGGCCTGGACTTCGATGCCAGCGGCAACACCGTCACCGGTGCCCAGTTCGAAAAGCTGGCAGGAAAGACCTACTACTGCAGCGAAGACCAGGCCAAGGCCGCCGGCCTCAAGCCCGGCGGCTGGGGCCCGGACGACTGCACGATTCCGACACCGCAGCTGACCGGTGGCTACAGCAAGGAAAAGGCGCTGTCGCAGACCGCCGACCTGACCATCGACTGGGACATCAGCCCGCTGTGGAAGGCCTCGTTCACCGGTGGCCGCACCTGGTCCGAAGGTGGTCCGTCGATGAACTTCCGCATGTCGGCCAAGCCGCGCCGCAAGGTCGGCAACGACTACCTGTCCGGTAACCAGTACAGCGCATGGGACCTGACCGGCACGCCGTCTGCCACCTTCTCGCCCGACCTGCAGCAGCAGTTGATGAACGGCATCGCCGAAGTCGACACCGGCTCGACCGATTCGTCGTGGAAGCGCACCGAGGTCAAGCAGAACTACTTCCAGGCCGACGTGACCAAGCTGTTCGAGACCGGTTGGCTGGATTCAATCCAGTTCGGTGCCAAATACCGCGACGGCAAGGTGCACCGCAACACCGGCAACACCTACTGGGTGTGCCCCGGCCGTGACCCGGCCGACTATGACAACAGCCGCTACCAGAGTGGCTGCGATCCGACTGCCGGCGATGCGCAGCCCGGCTTCTTCCTGTCCAATCCGATCAGCAACATTGCCGGTGGCTTCAATGCCAACGTGTTCCCGGGCATCAACTACCCGGCGTACATCGACTATCTGAACAAGACCTACGGTGGTTCGCACAACCGTACCGAGGAAGACTTCGTCTACAACGTCAACGAGAAGATCTACTCCGGCTACTTCCAGGCCAACTTCCGCACCGAGCGCGTGCGCGGCAATGTCGGCGTGCGCGTGGTGCGCACCAAGCAGTTCGCGCAGTCTTCCGACTCGATCGAGAAGTTCAACGACTACTTCCTGGACAACGCGTCCGGCGCGCCGATGGCGTGCACCGACCCCGCCGCTGCGGCCTACCCGACCTACAGCTGCGAGAGCGGCTTCGTGCGCCTGCCGCATGACCTGGCGCAGAGCAAGACCTACAGCCTGATCGGCGTGGACCGCACCTACACCGACGTGCTGCCGAGTTTCAACATCGCATGGGACATCACCGACACGCTGGTGCTGCGTGGTGCCGCATCGAAGGTGATCGCCCGCCCTGGCTACACCGACATCGCAGCACCGGGCGCACTGAGCTACTACAGCGAGGAGTACGTCAATGATCGCCGCGTTGCCGGTGGCGCATCGACCGCAGGCTGGGTCGGCCAGGGCAGCAACAAGCAGCTGGAGCCGTTCAAGGCCACCCAGTTCGACCTGGGCCTGGAGTGGTACTTCCAGCCGGGCGCGGTCGCCGGCGTCAGCCTGTTCCGCAAGAACGTGGACAACTTCACCCTGCCGGTGGTGCGCGACACGCCCATGGTCATCAACGGTGAAGCGGTGAACGTGCAGCGCTACGAGACCCAGGCCAATGGCCGCGATGGTGTGTCGCAGGGCGTCGAGCTGTATGGCCAGTACACCTTCGATTTCGGCTTCGGCGTGCAGGCCAACTACACCTACAACGACACCAACCTGGCTTCCATTGTTCTGGACGGGCAGGAAATCGGCTCCTCGCCGCTGGTCGGCAGCGCCAAGAACCAGGCCAACGTGACGGTCTTCTACGAGAACGAGAAGTTCCTCGCGCGCGCTTCGTTCAACCGTCGCGGCCAAGTGGTCGGCGGGCTCAACAATGGCCTCACCGTCTACACCGAACCGTATGACCAGCTGGATCTGAATGTTGCCTACAACCTGACCCCGGACTGGACCCTGACCGCCTCGGTGATCAACGCCACCAAGTCCGAGCAGCGCGTGCACCTGGGAAGCGACACCAAGGCACGCCTGATCTCCAATACCTATGCAGGCCGCCAGCTGTACTTCGGCGCTACCTGGAAGTTCTAAGGCAACACCGGGTTGCCCGGGCGCGCCCCGGTGCAACCCGCGCCCCGCCCTGGCGGGGACGTTCCTCCACGGCAGCCGCGCTGGTACAGGCGGCTGCCGTTTCTTTTTGCCGCCTTGCCTGTCGTTCAGCCCGGCACTTGACCCTGCCATCGTTGGAAGGTGCACACTGACTCCACCCCAAGAGCACCCAAGGAGCTACGGATGGAATTCCATGTTGAAGGCATGACCTGCGGCGGTTGCGCGCGCAGCGTGACCAAGGCGATCGAACTGGTCGATCCGCAGGCCAGCGTGCAGGCAGATCCGGCCAGCCGCCGAGTGCAGGTGCAGACCTCGGCCAGCGAAGCGCAGATCGTGGCGGCACTGACCGATGCCGGCTTCCCGCCGCGTACTGCCTGATCCCCTGTCCTGTCCCATACTGAAAAGCCCGCCGGGTACTACAGCACCCGGCGGGCTTTTTCATGCATGCGATATCGAGTCAATGCTTGTGCGTACGCCGCCGCACCGCACCAGTCTTCGCGGTATCGACCGGTACCAGCGTCCCATTGTCCTCACCCAACCGCTCCAGGATCGGGCACTCCGGGCGCTCATCGCCCGCGCAGCAGCTGATCAGCGACTTCAGCGTGTCGGCCATCTGCCGCATGTGCTCGATGCGTTGCTCCAGATCGGCGATGTGCTGCTCGGCCAGGTGCTTGACGTCGGCGCTGTGCCGCGAGGTATCGTTCCAGAGGCCGAGCAGATCGGTGATCTCGGCCACCTGGAAGCCCAGATCGCGTGCGCGGCGGATGAAACGCAGGCGGTGGATGTCCGCCTGCGAATACGCCCGGTAGCCCGACTCGGTTCTATCAGCGGCGGGAATCAGGCCGATCTGTTCGTAGTAGCGGATCATTTTCGCCGACACGCTGGAGGCTTTGGCGGCTTCACCGATGTTCATGGGTATTCCCTTCAATCAGTGACGGCGGCGGAATCCGCCATCGGTGGCTGGAAGCGGCGCAGGCGCAGCGCATTGCCCAGCACGAACACGCTGGACAGGGCCATCGCACCGGCCGCGAACACCGGTGACAGCAGCACGCCCCAGACCGGATACAGCACGCCGGCGGCCACCGGAATCAACGCGGTGTTGTAGGCGAAGGCCCAGAACAGGTTCTGCCGGATGTTGCCCAGCGTCGCCTTCGACAACGCAATGGCATTCGGCACACCCTGCAGGTTACCCGACATCAGCACCACGTCGGCCGATTCCACCGCGATATCGGTACCGGTTCCGATCGCCAGGCCGACGTCGGCCTCGGCCAATGCCGGCGCATCGTTGATGCCGTCGCCGACGAAGGCGACATGGCCATGTGTGGTCTTCAAGCGGCGCACCGCCTCGACCTTGCCTTCCGGCAGCACCTCGGCCACCACTTCGTCGATGCCGAGGCGGCGCGCGATCGCCTGCGCGGTACCAGCGTTGTCACCGGTGATCATCGCCACCTTCAGGCCAAGCTGATGCAGTGCCGCGATTGCGGCCGGCGTGCTCGGCTTGATCGGATCGGATACCGCGATGATTGCGGCCAGACGACCGTCAATGGCGGCATACAGCGGCGACTTGCCCTGGGTGCCCAGCTCTGCCGCCAGCTCCGCAAACAAAGTGATGTCCAAGCCCAGATCGCGCATGAAGCGATCGGCACCGACCTCCACCCGCGCACCATCAACGCTGGCACGCACGCCCATGCCGGTGACCGATTCGAAATCGACCATCAACGGCAGTGCAATGCACTGTTCAGTGGCTGCATCGACGATGGCGCGGGCGATCGGATGTTCAGAGCGCGATTCCACTGCAGCCACTGCCGCCAACACTGTGCTGCGATCGAAGCCGTCCGTGATCTCGAAGTCGGTCAGGCGCGGGCGGCCTTCGGTCAGCGTGCCGGTCTTGTCCACCGCCACCACCTTCGCGTCCTTCAGCAGCTGCAGTGCTTCGCCCTTGCGGAACAGCACGCCCATTTCGGCGCCGCGGCCGGTACCGACCATGATCGAGGTCGGCGTGGCCAGCCCCATCGCGCAGGGGCAGGCAATGATCAGCACCGCCACCGCGTTGACCAGCGCGAAGCTCAGCACCGGCGACGGGCCGAAGATCAGCCAGACTGCGAAGGTCGCCAGCGCGGCCAGCATCACCGCCGGCACGAACCACAGCGTGACCTTGTCAACCAACGCCTGGATCGGCAGCTTCGAGCCCTGCGCCTGTTCGACCATGCGGATGATCTGCGCCAGCAGGGTCTGCGCGCCCACCGCCGTCGCACGTACCGTCAGTGCGCCCTTCTGGTTGACCGTGCCGCCCACCACGCTGCTGCCCGGCTGCTTCTCAACCGGGATCGGCTCGCCGCTGATCATCGATTCGTCGATGTAGCTGCGGCCTTCAACCACCTCGCCATCGACCGGCACACGCTCGCCTGGCCGCACTTCCACCACGTCGCCGCTCTGCACTTCATTGACCGGGATATCGACGGTGCGGCCGTCACGGATCACGTGGGCGACCTTGGCCTGCAGGTTGACCAGGCGCTTGATCGCCTCCGAGGTACGGCCCTTGGCGCGCGCTTCGAGGAAGCGGCCGAGCAGGATCAGTGCGACGATTACCGCCGCCGCTTCGTAGTAGACGTTCACCGTCCCCGGCGGCAGCAGCCGCGGTGCAAAGGTCGCGACCACCGAATAGCCGAACGCCGCAGCGGTGCCCACCGCCACAAGCGAATTCATGTCCGGTGCAAGGCGCAGCAGCGCCGGGAAGCCCTTCTGGTAGAAACGGCGACCGGGGATGGCCAGCACCAGGAGCGTCAGTGCGAACTGCAGGTACCAGCTGGCCTGCATGCCAATCGTGGCCATCACCCATTCGTGCATGCCGGGAATCAGATGCGAGCCCATCTCCAGCACGAACACCGGCAATGCCAGCGCAGTGGCCACGATCAGGTCGCGCTTCAGTTCGGCACGCTCGGCATCCTTCTTTTCTACGGCCTCGTCATCGGACTGCACACCCGCCTCGATTACGCGTGCGTCATAGCCGGCCTTGTCGATGGCGGCGACCAGCGTCGCAGCATCCGCCACGCCACGCACCGTGGCGCGCTCGGTGGCCAGGTTGACGCTGGCCTGGCTCACGCCTGACACCGCCAGCAGCGCGCGCTCCACGCGGCCCACGCAGGAGGCGCACGTCATGCCTTCCACGGCCAGTTCAACGGTGGCGGCAGGTACGTCGTAGCCCACCCGCTCCACCGCCTGGATCAGCGCGGCCCGATCGACCGGGCCGGACGGGCGGATATCCGCGCGCTCGGTGGCCAGATTGACCGAAACACTGCCCACGCCTTCGACCCTGGACAGCGCCGCCTCGACCCGGCCGACACAGCTGGCGCAGGTCATGCCCTCGATGGGCAGGCTGATGGTGGCAGGACTTGCGGAGGCGGCAGCGGCGCGGGGCGTGCTCATGATCGGATTCCCGGGGTTCCTTCTGGATGCGGACAGGCTAAACCTTGCCATCGTGGGAAGGTCAAATCCAGCCTGTCCGCATGCCTGAAGGGGGCGCCGCGCCCGGCGTTCCGTTTCCGCATCCACGCATGGCGTGGATCTAGCGGCGAGGTCGGTCTCTTCAGAACGTGAACACATACTCCAATGCGAACTCACGGCCGACCGCGCTCAGCAACCGGGTCGGGGCAAAGTCATAGTCCAGCTTGTACGGATCCTTGTGGTTCCAGCTGGCGGAGTTGAAGGCGTTGTTGACGTACACGTTTACCTTCGCGTGTTCGGTCACCTGGTAGCCCACGTTGAAGTTCCAGGTGATGAACGGCCCCACGCGACCGTAGTAGCGCGCCGTCTGCTGCCCGGCATTGGGGTTCGGGTTCGGCGAGCCATCCGGACGCGTTGCCGGCTCCAGGCAGTTCAGCGACGGGCTGTCGCTGGGCACGTAGCCATCGGCGAACGGCAGGCAGCCGCCGGGGTTGTCCAGGCGGTCGGTGCCCCAGTGGTAGCGCACGCCCGGCACCGAGCCCACGCGGTCGGCATAGACATTGGCATTCCAGTTGCCGCGCTGCCAGGCCAGGCTCGCGCGCAGCTTGCTGCGCAGGTCGCGGTCGCGGCGTTCCGGGTTCGGGTCGTTGGCGTAGCGCTGTTCCTTGGTGGAGATCTGGTTGGTGTAGTTCACACCCAGCTGGAAGCTGCCCCACTGCGCGGTCTCCAGACGGTAGCGCGCGGTCAGGTCGACGCCACGCACTTCGCGGCTGGCCAGGTTGAACGGGCCGCGCTCGATCGACACCAGGCGCCCGTTGCTGTCACGGTTCACGCGCGCCAGGATGCCGGCGCAGTAGTCGCCACCGGCCGGATTGGCCCATGGCGTGCCATCGATGTTCTTGCCGGTCAGGCAGCCCGCCTCGCTGGCCAGCACCTCATCGGCGCCGACGTCGACGATCATGTCTTCCAGCTTGATCGCCCAGTAGTCGGCGCTGACCGACAGGTTGGGCATCACGTCCCAGACGAAGCCGACCGTCCACGAATCACCGGTTTCCGAGCGCAGCAGCGGCGTGCCACGGCGGTTCACGTCGAAGGTGTACCAGACATCGGTGTTGCCCACGCCACAGTTGTTGACCAGGTAGGCACCGCTCTGGATGCAGCGCAGGCGATCATAGGTCTGCACTTCGGAACTGCTCGGCTGGCCCAGCAGGTAGTGCATGTCCGGCGCGTGGAAGCTGGTGGCATACGAGCCACGCACCAGCAGCGATTCGACCGGGCGCCATTCCAGGCCGACGTTCCAGGTGGTTTCCTTCTGGCTGCCGATATCCAACGCTTCACTGCTGTCATCGGCCTTGTAGTTGCCATAGCGGTCGTAGCGCGCGGCCGCGGTGGCCGTTACGCTCTCCAGCAGCGGGATCTTGAACTCGACGCCCGCTGAATACCGGGTGCGCTCGCCACCACCGCGGTCGACGTTCTGCAGGTCGAAATCGATGCCGGCGCGTGGGTCCGGGCTGAGGTGGTAGCCCTGCTGCGCGACTTCAGCAACCGCTGCGAACGAGATCGGGCCTGCCCAGCCCTGGAACAGCTCGCCGGTGATATCCGCCGAGGCCTGGTTGACCCACGATGACGCGCGGTTCCTGGCCACCGTGCCCATCTGCCAGTATTGGTCCGGCGTGAGCGGATTCCACCAGCGCGATTCGTTCAACGCGTAGATCGCCTCGCCATCGGGGGTGGTGCCCAGGCGCGGGCCGAGGAAGTAGTCGTACGACTTCTGCTCGTCCACCACGTTCTGCCGTTCTTCCACGCGGTAGTAGGAACGGCCCACCGAGGCGCTCCAGTCGAAGCGATCGGCAAGGCGGCCACGCAGGCCTGCGCTCCAGTCCCAGGACAGCTCGCGGTTGGTGTTGCGCAGGGTATCCAGGCCACCGACTTCGTTCGGAGTGAACTGGCGCACGCCCAGGATCGGGCGGTTGCGGTTGGCATCCCAGTAATAGCCGTTGTCGTCGTCGATCAGCGAGACGCTGGGCGGATTGGTGCCCCAGATCGCTTCGGAGTGGTACACCGCCAGGTTGGTCCAGGCCTGCAGGTCGCTGCTGAAATCGAAGGTGGCGTAGAGGTTGCCGGAAACATTCTCGGCGCCGCCGGTGAGCAGCCAGTTGGCGTAGTCGGCGCTCATGCCGCACAGGCGGCCGGTGTTGGTGATGGTGTTGGTAGCGTAGTTGTAGACCAGCCGATCGGCAGTGTAGTACTCGCCGTCGAACTTCTCGCAGGTGCCTGCAGGCGGTGCCAGGCGCTGGCCGTTGGTCGGGTCGATCAATGCCAGGCCCGAGGTGGGGCGGAAGCCGACCTTGCGCTGCTCCATGTTCCAGGAGGGATACGGTGCGTCGTCGGCGTCGTCCATCTGCGGTCGGTCGCGTCCGAACAGCGGATCGCGCTTGGTGTACTGCAGCGCGTAGGTCACGCTCCAGTTGTCGCCGGTCTTGCCGCCGGCCCAGGACAGGTCCCAGGTATCTCGTCCACCTTCTGTGGAGGTACCGCCACGCACGCGCACTTCGTCGCCGTCGTAGTTGGTCTTGAGGATGACGTTGACCACGCCGGCGATCGCATCCGAACCGTAGATGGCCGAGGCGCCGCCGGTCAGCACTTCAATCCGCTCCACTGCTGCGGCCGGAATGTTGCCGTAGTTGGAGAAATTGGTTTCGCCGCCGTAGGGCAGCGGGTAGTCGGCCACACGGCGGCCGTTGACCAGCAGCAGAGAACGGTTCGGGCCCATCCCGCGCAGGTTCAGGCCACTGGCGTTGGGCGTGTGCGAGCCCCATTGCGAGGCGGCTTCAACGGTGCCGGTCGCTTCGGTGAGCGTCTTCAGCGCGTCATACACGCTGACGAAGCCCTCTTTCTGGATCTGCTGCGCGGTGATCACGTTGACCGGGGCCGGGCCTTCGACACTGGCGCGCTTGATGCGCGAGCCGGTGACGGTGACCGCGTCGAGATCCTTGGTAGACGAGCTTGAGGCTTGCTGCGCATTGGCAGCCAGGGGAAGCAGGGCCAGGATCAGGGCCTGGGACAGCAGGTGGCGACGCTTGTGGACGATCTGAGCCATGGTGGTTGCTCTTCGAAGATGTGGACGCACGGGCGGACGGTGGCGCGGCACTACGACGGATCCAGGCGCTTGGATCGGTTCACGACCGATATGGCACCTCCCCTGTGGATCGATCCAAACTAAAGCACAGCTGAACCACGCCCGGCATGCGGCGGCGCAGCATCAGCCGGCGGAATGCCGCTAGCGGCCACCGACATCCATAACAATCAAATAGTTGCGACACATCGCTGAGAGAACGGCGCACGAAGTAGTGACATGATCACGACAACCGCGCGCGGAACGGTTTTGTCCGCCCTCAGCGATTCCCCTCACCCGATCGAGTCGGGACGAAGCGGTCATTTCGGAGCGCGTAGTGGCTCGACGTATCGCCTCCGGGTCCGATACCCCACCACTCGATGGAGAACCCGTCCCCCTGCCAGATGACCGAGGAAAAGTCGGATTCACTGTTGGATCGCCCTGAGTTCTGGCTCACCAGAGACAGGGTTTCAAGGCAGCTGCTGATCAACACCCTGCCGCGCTCAATGGGCTTCGGCAGGGTCAATTCGTAGACGAACAGATGGATCTCGCGCCCAGCGCCACAACGTCCCATCGGGTTGGAAGCGTTTGAATCGAACACCTGATACAGCGCGCGAAAGCGCTTCTCCCCGATCCGATGTACGCGCGTGTCGAGCAACGCGCCCCGCGCGGTTGGCTCAAGCCTCACACCAACCATTTCGGGGTCAACCTGCAGGTCCTTGTCGGCAGTCACCTCCCGCACCCACTCCGGTGCATGCCTTTCACGTGCGCCGATTGCAATGGCTGGCACCACGCAGACAAGCAGCAGGAACAGTCGAAACATGCGGGAATTCGTTGGCGAACGACGGTATGAACCACTATCGGCAATCACCGACTGCGCCGCCATGCGACGGCGCACCAGCGTATCCATTTCAACGACTTGGCCTGCCGCCCCAGCCGTTCGAACGTGCTGTAAGCGTCACTTCTTGGGCCGCAACGATGGGCAGGCCCGGGGTCGGAGCCATTCTGCGAAGGGATCCGACCCCGGGGCCCAAAGAGCAGCCGAGCGTGGGCTCGGCTCTACAGAAGAAGCGGGCTACCTTGCGCCGTCCAGCGCCTGCCGCAGCGCGGCAACAGTGGCGGTGGCGGTCTGGCTCCAGTCCGGGTCCAGCCCGCGCAGCGCCGGGTTCTGGAACTGCATCACCGACCGGCGCAGGCCCTTGGCTGAGGCGTGCAGTTCGGTGCAGCCGGTCCGTCGCGCAACGGCGGTGATATTGGCCGGGCCCAGCCCCGCGCCGGCCATCACACTGATGCGTCCCTTCGCCTGGGTCACCAGGCCCGCCAGCACTTCGGCACCGGCCTCGGCGCTGACCTGGCCGCCCGAGCTCAGCACGCGCTGGCAGCCCAGCCCGATCACCTGTTCCAGCGCTGCCGGCAGGTCGCGGGCCGCATCGAAGGCGCGATGGAAGGTCACCTGCAACGGCCCGGCGGCCTGCACCAGTTCCCGGCACAGCGCCAGGTCGATGCCGCCCTGCACGTCCAGCGCACCGATCACCACGCCATCGCAGCCCAGCGCGCGGCACTGCGCGATGTCACGCAGCATCAGTTCGGTTTCCAGCGCGTCGTAGTGGAAGTCGCCCGGGCGTGGCCGCACCAGCACGAACAGCGGAATCGACAGGCGTTCGCGGGCAATCGCGATGCTGGCGAAGGACGGCGTGGTGCCGCCCTCGGCCAGGTTGTCGAACAGCTCGATGCGGTCGGCGCCGCCGGCCTGCGCGGCCAGCGCCGAGGCCAGCGAGTTGCTGGCGATCTCCAGGATCCGCCGCGTACTCACGCCTGGGAGCTCGTGTAGATCGACGGCGAGTCACGCAGGTCATCCTGGCGCTGCGCATCGCACACCGCATAGACGAAGCCACGATGCAGCGCGTAGGCGCCGACCTCGCCCTGCTTGTTCATGGCCAGGAAGCACACCTGCAGGGTCTTGCTCGCCTCCGGCCGCTTGCGCACCACACGGTCGATCGCTTCGCGGCAGGCCTGTGCCGGCGAGCGCCCCTGGCGCATCAGTTCGACCACCAGGAACGAAGCGGCGTTGCGGATCATCTCTTCACCCACGCCCGAAGCAGTGGCCGCGCCCACGTCGTTGTCGACATACAGGCCGGCACCGATGATCGGGCTGTCGCCGACCCGGCCGTGCAGCTTCCAGGCCATGCCGCTGGTGGTGCAGGCACCGGCAAGGTGGCCCTTGGCATCCAGCGCCAGCATGCCGATGGTGTCGTGGTTGTCGCTGTTGCCGGGAATACTACGGCGCTCGGCGTTGATCTGCGGCTGATACTTCTCCGTCTTCAGCCACTCGCGCCAGGCCGCTTCGGCCTGCGGCGTCAGCAGGTGCCTGCGCTCGAAACCCTGCTGCATCGCGAACTGCTGCGCGCCCTCGCCCACCAGCAGCACGTGCGGGCTGTTCTCCATCACTTTGCGGGCCACCGACACCGGATGCAGGATGTCGACCAGCGCGGCCACTGCGCCACAACGGCCATCGCCATCCATGATGCTCGCGTCCAGGCTCAGCACGCCGTCGCGATCGGGGTTGCCACAATGGCCGACGGTGGGGTTGCACAGCTCGCTCTCGGCCCAGCGTGCGCCTGCTTCCACCGCATCCAGCGCGCTGCCGCCCTGCGCCAGTACCTTCCACGCGGCCTGGTTGGCCGGTACGCCGAAGTCCCAGGTCGAAACCACCTTGGCCCCACCCTGCGTGCGCGCCTGCACGCCCGGCAAAGCCGCCATGCCTGCAGCCAGTGCACCGGCCTGCAGGAACTGCCTGCGATCCACCATCTTCCCCTCCCAGTCTGCAATGCACGGCCGGCACGATGCCGGTCATGCCGATCAGTCGTGCGTGGGCTGCCGTGCGGCGTGCCAGACCGCTGCGCCGAGCACGCCCAACTGGCCGTGCTCCACGCGCCATACCGGCACCTGGCGCAGCACCTCAGTCAGCACGCCCTTGTTGAGGAAGCGCTCACGGAAGCGGCCATCGGCCAGGAAATCCTGCACATGCGCGGAAATACCTCCGGCGAGGTACACCGAGCGCGCACCGACGGCGATCGCTGCGTCGCCGGCCAGGCTGCCCAGCCAGGCGCAGAACACCTGCAGCGTCTCCACCGCCAGCGCGTCTTCACCGCTGCGGGCGGCACCGATCAGTGCTTCGGTACTGGTCCACACCGGGGTGACGCCGCGCAGCTCGCACAGGCACGGGTACAGGTTCATCAGGCCACTGCCGGACAGCACGCGCTCGTTGTCCACGTGCGTCCAGCGCTGCAGCAGTTTGCCCAGCACCTGCAGTTCCAGCGCGTTGCCGGCGCCGAGCGCGGCATGGCCGATCTCGCTGGCCAGCACCGGGCGCTCGCCATCGGCGAAACGCAGTGCCGCGCCAAGGCC